>JAGQVV010000157.1 GCA_020437805.1 Flavobacteriales bacterium | reverse complement strand
CGGCTGCACGGATGGAGAGCAGCGGCGAGGTGGGACGAGTCAATATCAGCGAGGCGACGTACCGAATGGTGGCGGAGTTGTCGGTTGTTGGTGCGTCCGTCGCACAAGTCGGCGCGCAGGGATCACGCGACAGTTCCACCAACTCCCAACAACCAACAATCCAAGGGGCCCCGCGCTTCACCTTCACCCCACGCGGCAAAGTGCAGGCGAAAGGCAAGGGGGAGATGGAGATGTACTTCGTGACCTCACATTGATGAAACGGGTCCTGCTTGCCACCTTCCTGCTTCATGCGGCCTGGTCTGGCCACGCCCAAACCGACCGGAGCGCGGATTCCTTGGATATATGGTTGAGCAGCGAAACATCGGATACAGCGAGGGCTCTGTTCCTGATCCAACTGTTGGAGGAGACCTCCGACCCGTCCTCGATGCATGCCAATGCGGAACAGCGCCTCCTCGCGCTTGTCGATCGCCTGGACGGGTCACCGATACGCGCTGTTCGGCGTGTTGCCCGACGGGTTCGCTCGCGCCATTTCTATGTTCAGGGTCGGTCAATGGTGTTCGCATCCAACTATGCCGAAGGCCTCCAGTGCTTTCTGCGGGGTTGGGCATTGGTCTCCGATGATGCAACACCGGATGAATCGCTCATTCATTGCTTGCGCATGCAACGCCTGTATGAGCTGGCCGGGGATACCTCGCGCATGGTCAATTTCGCGCTGTCGGGGATCACCCACGCAAGCCAAGTCCAGGATACGAACGCTCTGCTCTGGCTGATGCAGTCTGTTGCCAGGGTCCGACCCAATTCGATCGAATTGGACAGCATTCAGCACTTGGGAGATCTTCATTACAAGCACAAGGACGAAGAGGATCGGGCATTTTTCCACTGGAACATGGCCTTGACAATGATGCGTCAGGGGAGAAACGATGAAGCGAGAGTTCGGTTGCGTAACATGATCAGATCACATCAAGGAAAGCCTCCGACCGCATCATATGCCCTTGCCCACTGGACCCTCGGCGAGGTGTATGGGTCGTTGGACAGCCTGCGAGAGGGTATCGCTACGTTGCAGGAGGCGATCCGCCTGGCGGAGGGAATAGGTATGCTTCAGTGGTCGGGTGCTGAGCGTCGGATGCTGGGCGACCAGCTGTCCCGGCTCGGCCTGGAGAACGAGGCGGAGGAGGCCTGGCTGAAGGCTGCTGCCGAATTGAGAGTGAACAACATCATCGAGGAAGAGTTCAAGGCAGTGGAGGGCCTCAAGGACCTGTACGAACGTACCGGCCGGTACAAGGAGAGTCTGGCAATGACCCATCGCTGGATCCTTTTGAAGGACAGTATGGATCGCATGGACCATGCCCGCAGCAGCATGCGTATGGAATTCAAGGACCAAGTGCAGGCCGACAGCATTGCCAATATCCAGCGCATGCACGAGCAAGAGGTGCGGTCAGAGATCATGGTCGGTCGCGAGCGGTTGCGGAGGAATGTGCTCCTTGGTGTGGGATCGGGGCTTTTGGTGTTCGCGGTCGTGGTCTGGCGCCAACGCGACCGCATCGGCAAGGAAAGGCAGCGGAGCGAAAGGCTCTTGCTCAACATCCTTCCACACAAGGTCGCTGAAGAACTGAAGGCCAAGGGCGAGGCCGAAGCCGTACACATCGACCAGGTCACGGTGCTCTTCACGGACTTCAAAGGCTTCACCGCCATGAGCGAACAAGTGACGCCGCGCCAGCTGGTGCATGATCTGCACGAGTGCTTCAGCGCCTTCGATAGGATCTGCGAGGAGCATGGGATCGAAAAGATCAAGACCATCGGCGATGCGTACATGGCGGCTGGTGGCTTGCCCACGCCCAACACCACGCACGCCACGGATGTGATCATAGCGGCACTGGCCATGCGCGACTTCATCGCCGAGGGCAAAGCCCGGAAACTCGCGGCAGGTTTGCCCTACTTCGAGATCCGCATCGGTGTGCACACGGGTCCTGTAGTGGCAGGCATCGTGGGGGTGAAGAAATTCCAGTACGACATCT
>JAGQVV010000156.1 GCA_020437805.1 Flavobacteriales bacterium | reverse complement strand
ATGATCAGCGCGTCCTGGAAAAGATCCTTTGCATCGGCGCGTGTACCGCTGTTGTTGCGGACCATCCGCTCCACTTTCGGGAGGTGTGTATACAGTTTGGTAAGTGCCGTATGTTCCCGGCCTTCCCGCAGCATCAATAGTATCTCCTCATCGGTCATCGGGCGGTGTGCTTACCCTTGATGCGGAAGTTTCCAAAAGGTGACCCTGGTAGGATAGGGATCGGTCGCTCAGTGCTTCAAGGCATCGGGTATCACGCACACGGGTATGGGCTCCATCTTGTGTCGGTTGGCGGCGTTGCGCTGATCGAAGATGGCAAGGACCTCGCGCTGGCGAGGCGATAGATCGAGCAATGCAGGGTCGGATCCCTTTTCGCGCAGCGCCATGGCCCATTCCAATTCCGGGTAGGTCGCACCGATCTGGTCCTCGTCCGTGCGGTCATCGCCCCAAAGTCCATCGGTGGGTTTCGCGCGCATGATGCTTTCAATGATCCCGAGTTCAGCGGCCACGGTGTACACCTCGGTCTTGGTCAGGTCCGCGATCGGGGACAGGTCGACACCGCCGTCGCCGTATTTGGTGAAGAACCCCACTCCGAAGTCCTCGACCTTGTTCCCCGTGCCGGCCACCAGAAAGCGAAGGAGTCCTGCGAAATAGTACAGTGTCGTCATGCGCAACCGCGCCCTGCTGTTCGCAAGCGCCAGTTCCATCAAGGCTTGGTCATCCACCTTGGGCAGGGCGGCCACCATGGTGTCGAAGGAGGGCGTGAGCTGCACCACTTCCATGCGTACGTTGGGATGTCCTTCCTTGAGCCAGGTGATGTGGTCCTGTGCGCGTTGCACCTGATCGTGCGATTGGTGGATGGGCATTTCGACACAGAGGGTCGGAAGTCCGGTGCGAGCGCACAAGGCACTGGTCACGGCGCTATCGATACCGCCACTGACACCGACAACGAAGCCTTTCTGACCGTTCTTATCAGCGTAATCCTTCAGCCAGGCCGTGATGTGCTCGATGATCCGTTCGGTGTGCATGGGGTCGAAAATGATGAACCCCGTTCACCGGGTGGCGAACGGGGTCCGATCCATGTTCATGTCGTTCAAAAGAATATCCCAAGGTTCAACTCCAGATAGTCCTGAAAGGACTTCGCGGTCTTCCCGTTCACCTCCTTATCCGCCAAGGTGTTGGTGAATCCATTGTTGTACGTGACGCCGACCTGGAGGGCGGTATTGCCGGAGAAATTGTATTCCATACCGGCACCAATGATCAACGAGGCCTTGAAGGCCTGCACGTCATCCTTGATGTCCTCGTCCTCCAATGTGGCGAAACCGACGATCGATCCATTGGCATCGGGTACCGGAACGTCATAATCCCCCTTCGCCCTGATGTTGAAGGCTGCCCCGAAACCGATCAGACCGAAATACCGGATGTATCCGATCTCGTTCGTCAAGAGCTTCATGGTCAAAGGCACCTCGATGTACCGGAGCTTGATGTCCTGCGTCAGGTCCTTGGTCAAGGTGGTTCCTGAGGTATCCACATACGAATACTCCTGATTCAGTTTGCCACCGACGTTGTTCAGCATAAGCCCTGTTCCGAAACGGTAGTTGCCATTCGCTCCCACCGGGAACTCCACATTGAGACCGAAGGTGTACCCGAACTTGCTTCCATCGCTCTTGATACCCTTGGTGTCCGGACGCTGCCAGGACATGTTGGGAGCCAATTTGAGACCGAAGCGAACACCATCTTCGTCTTGTGCCATTGCACCGGGGGCCAACAAGGAAACTGTTAACGCGATAAGGAGGGCCTTCTTCATAGTTTTGGGGTCGGTTTAACGAACGCTCAAAGGTAAGGGCTTGGATCTTCGCTCATCACAGTTCGTGCTCGGCACGGCACTCATTTCCATAACGGCTTGTTCGGACCCCGGTCATAGGGAGGTGTCGATAGAAGACGTCCCATTAACGGTCGAGATCGGTCGTTTGGACCGTGAACTATTCCGGACCTTACCGGATAGTGTGCCGGCAATGAGCCGACGAGCCTTGGCCGAGTACGGGGATTTCTATCGGGTGTACATCGAGGATATACTCCAAGGTGCGCCCTTGGAGGATCCGCGCTTGAGCGCCGTACTTACCCGATTCGTTCAGGACCCGGACTGGAGCGCAACACAGGAAGCAGTGGACAGTGTGCTCGGGGATATGGAACCGCAGCGCGCTGCCTTCGAGGATGCACTGAAGCGGATGCAGGTATTGTTCCCGGACAGTCTTACGCCGCGGATCATCGCATTCAACTCTGGTTACAACTATGGCATTTTCCCCACCGATAGTGTTCTTGGCGTTGGTGTGGAGTGGTTCATTGGGAAGGAGCACCCCGTGATCGGCTACCTCGCACCAGAGGCTTTTCCGCAGTATATGAAGGACCGCATGCGACCCGAGATGCTGGTGCCAAGTGCCATGAAAGGCTGGTTGTTGGTGCACTACACGCGCGACATTCGCGGTGCCGATGTGCTTACGAACCTGGTGGAAACAGGGAAGGTCATGGCCCTGCTGGATGCTTTGCTTCCGGATGTCGACCCTGCGCTGAAGTTCGCTTTCAGCGATCAGCAGCTCGAGTGGTGCCGAACGAACGAGTACAACATATGGAAAGAGGTCGTCTCAAAGGAGATGCTCTTCAGCAAGAATGCGGACGATATCGGACGCTTGATGAACGATGGCCCGTTCACGAACGGATTGCCACGAGAGAGTCCTGGACATATCGGTGAATGGATCGGTTTCCGCATGGTGCAAGCGTATTTGAAGGACCACCCGGACACGTCGTTCGAGGAGTTGTTCGCGATGAACGACCCGAACGCGATCCAGAAGAGCTATAAACCGAGGTGATGGCCGTTACCGGCGCTCACTGTCAACCACCCGTTGAAATCCGACAATTGATGAAGACCTCGCACATCCACCTTGCCGTTCACCTGGATGAGAACAACGTACCCGAGAGCATCGATTGGGAAGCGGAAGGGTCCTCGAAAAAGAGCCGTACCAAAGCAGTGCTCCTGTCCGTTTGGGACGAAAGGGAATTGAACACCTTGCGGGTGGACCTTTGGACGAAGGATATGACCGTGGAGGAAATGAAGGCGTTCTTCCATCAGAACATTCTCACTCTGGCGGACACCTTTGAACGTGCCACCAGTGAGGGGAAGATGGCTGCGCAAATGCGTGATTTCGGGGCCTACTTCGCAGAGCACATGCTACCGGAACTGAAGCAAGAAGCGAGCAACAAGGGTAAGCAGGACTGAACGAAGGATGCATGTGGCCCGTTCCAAGGTCCATCGATCACGCGTGCCACTCGAGATTCACCTCTTCAATGTAGCCCAGTAGCTCGTCTCGCCCCATCGAGGTCTCTGAACTCGTGACGAACATCGTAGGCAGCCTTTCCCAGGTCTTCTTCAGTTCGCGCTTGAATCGCGCCACATTGCTTTGGATCCTGGGTTGCTTCAACTTGTCGCTCTTGGTGAAGGCGATGGCGAACGGGATGCCGTTCTCCCCGAGCCACTGAACCATGTCCAGGTCGTTCTGTTGCGGCTCCAGCCTTGAATCCACCAAGAGGAACACCACTTGTAGGTTCTCGCGTTCCTTGAGGTAGCGGCGGATCATCGTTTCCCAAGTGGCACGTTCGGCCTTGCTCACCTTTGCGAAGCCGTATCCGGGTAGGTCGGCCAACATCCACGGTAGGTCCTTGGTCAATGTGCCCAGTACCCTGAAGTGTTCAACGTTCCGTGTTCGACCGGGTGTGGTGCTCACCCGTGCCAGTTTGTTGATGTGACAAAGCATGTTGATCAACGAACTCTTGCCCACGTTGCTCCGACCAATGAACGCGTATTCCGGAAGCGAGGGCTTCGGCCAGTGTTCAGGGTCCCGCCCACTTCCCAGATGTTCAGCGACAAGTGCTTTCATGTGGAGAGGAATTTGGGGTGAACAACGAGCGCTGAAGCGTTGCCTGGATCAGAGCTGCACGGCACTTGCGATCAACCACCCCCGCTCCGTTCTTCGACTTCATACCAGCGTCTTCGCCAGCCAGGTCTCCAGGATCCCGTTGAAGGTCTCCGGGTGTTCCATCATGGCCGCATGCCCACACTCATCGATCCAATGCAGTTCGCTGTGCGGGATCAAGGTGTGGAACTCCTCGGCCACCTCGGGTGGGGTGATGATGTCCTGCTTGCCCCAGATCAAGAGCACCGGCATCCTCAGCTTCGGGATCTCCGCGGCCATGTTGTGGCGGATGGCGCTCTTGGCCAAGGAAAGGATGCGGATCAATTTGCCCTTGTCATTGATGGTCTCGTAGCACTCCTCAACAAGCTCGTCCGTCGCGTGCTTGGGATCGAAAAAGGTCACGGCGACCTTCTTGCGGATGAAGTCCTTGTCCTCGCGGCGTGGGAATCCGCCACCGAAAGCGTTCTCATACAGGCCGCTACTTCCGGTGAGCACCAAGCTGCGGACCATCTGTGGCTTGCGACTGCAGTACACCAAGGCCACATGTCCGCCAAGAGAATTCCCGATCAGGTTCACGTGCTTGAAAGAGGTGTGCTGGATGAACCGGTCCAGGAACTTCGCCAGATTGTCCACGTTGGTGCTCAACATGGGCAGCGTGTACAAGGGTAGCATGGGTACCAACACGCGGTACTTCGAGGTGAAGTGATCGAACAGCGGGCCGAAGTTGCTGAGTGCGCCGAACAAGCCGTGCAGCAGGATCAAGGGTTCACCTTCACCGGCATCGAGGTACCTGAACTCCCCTTCCTCCTTCAGTGTATGGTCGATCGGCATCGTTCCGTCCAAAGGTAGACGCAAGAGATCAACGGGGAAAGAGGGGGTGTTCAGCTTTACACAGGCTGATGTGGAACTTATTCCCTCTCCACAACGGAGGACTCATGACGCTGGATCGAGCGACCTGAGCTGGCGATCATGCGGGGTGACTTCAAGTAGGCGTTCAATCTTCGCCCAGGTTCGATCACCACTTCCGACCACCACGGCCTGATCCTGGGGTTCCTCACAGGTCCCTGTTGATCGATCCTGCCAATAGGGTCAGGTGTTCCGTGTACATGCACCTGATCTTTCGGGTCCCCCAGGACCGAGCTCGACAACAGGTTCGAGGCACTTTGGATTGTTCATAGCCTCCCACTTTCTCCCACGTTCGAATTTATCTATTTATAGGCTCTGTATGGGGTGAAGGCAACTTTGGCCTAGCTTCGCCGTTGAAGATTTATCAACAAAGAGGCAAAAACGGGGGAAGAAGTGGGTGAAAGTGGGTGAGTGAACCTACTTTCGCGACGATTCCTGCGAGCATGCACGATGCTGAACCTGTTAGGGGAATACCCAAGTACACTGGACGCCAAGGGCCGCGCGCTCTTGCCTGCCGCGCTGAAGAAGCAGCTCGGCGGGGAGGCGGCCAATGGCTTCGTGGTGAACCGCGACGTGTTCAGCCAGTGCCTTGTTCTATACCCGATGGAGGAGTGGAACCGGACCAGCGCCGAGGTGCGCCGGCTGAACCGCTTCGACCCGGACAACGTCGAATTCCTCAGGCGCTTTCTCAATGGGGCCACGCCGGTGGAACTCGACGCCAACGGGCGTTTGCTCATCCCCAAGTCATTGACGCAACATGCTCAACTGAGCAAGAGCGTCGTGTTCACCGGGATGGGCGACCGTATCGAGCTATGGAGCGAGGAGCTGCACAAACGTGCATTGAGCGGGAAGGTGGACTTCAAGTCATTGGCAGCGAAAGTCATGGGCGGTAGCCCCAAAACCAATGGCGAATGAGTATCACGACCCCGTTCTTTTACAAGCCTGTCTTGAAGGATTGAACATCCGCCCCGAAAGCGTCCTGGTCGACGTGACTTTCGGGGGTGGTGGCCACAGCAGAGCGATCCTGGACCGTTTGGGTCCGAAGGGAAGGCTCATCGCCTTCGATCGCGACCGCGATGCGTGGAAGAACACCATCGATGATCCGCGCCTCACCTTGGTCCGTTCGGATTTCCGCTGGCTGAGGAACCATCTGCGCTATTTGGATGTGTTGCCGGTGGATGGCCTACTGGCCGACCTCGGAGTGAGCAGTCACCAGTTCGATACCGGTGCTCGTGGTTTCAGCTTCCGCTTCGATGGACCGTTGGACATGCGCATGGACCACCGTGCCAAGCGCTCCGCCGCACAACTTTTGTGCGATCTGGATGAAGCCACGCTGACCTCCGTGCTTCGGAAATACGGCGAGGTGGATGGAGCGCATCGCGTGGCCCGTCAACTGGCGAAGGTCAATGCCACGGACCGGATCACGACCACCTTTCAACTGGTTGAAGCACTTCGGCCGGTGACACCGCGCGGAAAGGAGCACAGTTTCCTGGCCCAGGTGTTCCAAGCGCTTCGCATCGCAGTGAACGATGAGCTTGCCTCGCTGGAGAGCCTGCTCACCCAAAGTGCCGAGGTGATCGCAACGGGTGGACGATTGGTGGTGATGAGCTACCACTCATTGGAGGACCGCCTTGTGAAGAACTGGATGCGAAGCGGCGACCTCGGCGGTGAGGAGACCAAGGATGTGTTCGGCAATCGCCATCGACCGTTCGACCCTTCAAGCAATAGAGCGATCCAACCCACGGATCTCGAGATAGCCAAGAACCCAAGGGCCCGAAGTGCCCGCCTTAGAATAGCGACACGCACGTGAACAAGCTGCGCAGCAAGATCGAAGAAGGACCGGATACGCCGGTGAAGCCGGCCATTTCGGTCAAGGCCGCCCGTATGTCGCGCGGTCTGCTCGGCGTGCTCAATGGGTCGTTCCTCACTCGTGAGAACGTGCTGGGCAACATGCCGTTCATTCTCTTCTGCGCTGGACTGATGATCGCGTACATCGCGTATGGTTATCAGACCGAGCGAGTGGTGCGTGACCTGAACAGTACAGGTGCTGAATTGAAGGAGTTGCGATCGGAGTACATCACTGTGAGATCCCAGCTTGAGAAGACCGAACAGCAGAGCCAGGTCGCCGCAGGTATCAGCGAACTGGGTCTGCGCGAAAGCCTTGTACCGCCAGTGAAGCTGGAGGTGCGTGAGAAGGATCTCGAGAACACCCGCACGCCATGACGGAGAACAAACAGCTCCGGGCGCGTGCGAATGTGGTCTACCTGACCATCGTGCTCTTTGCCCTGGCCATTGCCGTGAAGCTCTTCACCATTCAACTCGTGGAAGGGGAGAAGTGGCTTGCAAGGGCGGAGACCGTTTCCACCACCTACCGCATCGTACCGCCGGATCGGGGACATATATACAGTGAGGATGGTAGGCTGCTTGCCACCAGTGTTCCGGAGTATGAGATCCGTATGGACATGGTGCCGAACGGCTTGACGGATGAACTGTTCCGCGAGCATATCGACTCCTTGTGCATCCATCTGTCCGATCTCTTCGGTGATCGCACGCCCGCCGAATACAAGCGCGATCTCATTGATGCACGCCATCGGAGAGAGCGCTATCACTTGGTAAAACGCAAAGCCGATCATACCCAAGTGCAGGCGCTTCGGACGTTCCCGCTTTTCAACCTCGGCAGGTACAAGGGTGGTCTGATCACCGAGAAACGTACCGCACGCATGCGACCCTTCGGCCGTTTGGCCGCTCGTAGCGTGGGCTACCTGTTGCGCGACAGCAGTACGGTGGGTCTGGAGGGTGGTTATGACAAATGGCTGCGTGGTGTGACCGGCCGCCGACTTGAACGCAGGCTTACCGGCGGCGTGTGGATGCCCGTGGACAACGGCGATGGTGTGGACCCCGAACCGGGCAGTGACATCCATACAACGATCGATATCAATCTGCAGGATGTGGCCGATGCTGCATTGGAGGCCCAATTGCGCAAGCACGGTGCCCAGTATGGGACACTCGTTGTGATGGAGGTCGAGACCGGCTACATCAAGGCGATCTGCAATCTCACTCGGCGCGACAGCAGCTACGTGTCCGATCTGAACTATGCCGTATCGCAAGCCACCGAGCCGGGATCGACATTCAAGCTGGCCTCGCTCATGGTGGGTTTGGAGGATGGCCTGATAAAGCCGACCGACACGGTCGATACCAAGAAAGGCCAGGTGCGTTTCCATGATCGGATCATGCGTGATTCGCATGAGGGCGGCTATGGTCGGATAACCGTGCAACGTGCCTTCGAACTTTCATCGAATACAGGTATCAGTATTGCGGTGAACCGTGCCTACCAGAAGGATCCGGAGCGGTTCATGGCGGGCCTGAAGGGAATGGGCTTGCACGAGCCCACCGGCGTGATGATCCCGGGTGAAGCCGTGCCGACCATGCGTGAACCTGGGGACAAGTTGTGGAGCGGGGTGAGCTTACCGTGGATGAGCATAGGCTATGAAGTAGCACTGACACCGCTACAGGTGCTCACATTCTACAACGCGGTGGCCAACAATGGTCGCCTGATGCAGCCGCAATTCGTGGATCGGATCTCCCGCAACGGGAAGACAGTGGAGCGCTTCGCGCCTAAGGTGATGAACCCGAGGATCTGCTCGAAAGGAACCTTGGACATCGTTCATGGCATGTTGCAGGGTGTTGTGGATAGTGGCACCGCCGTGAACCTCAAGGCCGCACATTTCGCGATCGCAGGAAAGACAGGAACCGCGCAGATCGCGCGGAACGGGAGCTACAAGATGGAAGGTGTGAGCTACCAGGCATCCTTCGTTGGCTACTTCCCGGCCGATTCGCCCAAGTACAGTTGCATCGTGGTCGTGAACGGGCCTACCATGAGCGGCTACTACGGGAACGTGGTTGCCGGTCCGATCTTCAAGGAGATCGCGGACAAGATCTACAGCAACCGGATCGAGCTGCAGCAAGAGGTGCTGCTGGCCGAGAGCAACGGACCACGAACGCCCGTGAGCTTGAGTGGAAACAGTACCGACCTGCGGATCGCATTTGAAGGATTGCACATCCCGATCCACGTTGAGGGTGAAGGTGAATGGGTCACCACGTTGGCTGGTGACTCCACCGTTGTTCTGCGGCCACGGGGTATCCCTTCCAGCAGCATGGACCGCGTGCCGAATGTGCTGGGCATGGGCCTGCGCGATGCGATCTATATCCTCGAGAACCGGGGCTTGCGCGTGCGGATACATGGTAGTGGCATGGTGAAGCATCAATCGCTTCCGCCGGGTTCGAAATTGTTGGAGGGGTCCACCATCATCATTGAATTGACATGATGTTGCTGAAGGACATACTCTATCGTGTCCGCATCGAGCGCGTGGTCGGGTCAACGAACACGGCCATAGAACAGTTAGCATTCGATAGCAGGAAGGTGGTGGCCTTCACTGCGTTCGTGGCAACACGGGGCACGCAGGTGGATGGACATGACTTCATCGAGAAGGCCATCGAGAGCGGGGCCAGAGCGATCATTTGTGAAACCATTCCCGAGCAGACCAAGGAAGGTGTCACGTATGTGGGTGTGGATGATGCCGCTGCGGCACTTGGGATCATGGCAGCGAACTTCTTCGACCATCCAGCCAAGAAGCTGCGTTTGGTCGGGATCACTGGAACGAACGGTAAGACCAGTGTTGCCACCCTGCTCTTCCGGCTCTATCGTGCATTGGGCCATAAGTGTGGGTTGATCAGTACGGTGGAGATGCGCATCGGACAACGCGTGATCCCCAGCACGCACACCACCCCTGACGCGCTCCGCCTCAACGAGATCCTCGCGGAAATGGTCGCCGAACGTGTCACCCATTGCTTCATGGAGGTCAGTTCGCACAGTGTGGTGCAGGAACGGATCGCCGGATTGCGATTCGCCGCAGGTGTTTTCACGAACATCACGCACGACCACCTGGATTATCACGGCACGTTCGCCGAATACATCAAGGCGAAGAAGCGCTTCTTCGATCAACTTGCAGCTGATGCCTTTGCGGTGGTGAACGCCGATGACGTGAACAGCTCCGTGATGTTGCAGAACTGCAAGGCGACCAAACGCTCGTTCGCGGTTCGCAACATGGCCGATCATCGGGCCAAAGTGATCGAGAACCAGTTGACCGGCCTGCATTTGAACATCGACGGGCACGATGTGTATTCGCGGCTGATCGGTGAGTTCAACGCCAGCAACTTGCTTGCCGTATACACGGTAGCGGTGCTGCTCGGTGAAGCGCCGTTGAACATCCTCACGGCGCTGAGCGACCTGCAACCACCCACAGGCCGGTTCCAGATCGTGCGAGGACCAGGTGGGGTTCTCGGGATCGTGGATTATGCACATACGCCGGATGCCTTGAGGAACGTGCTGAGCACGATCAATGATGTGGTCTGCGACGGTGAGCAGGTGATCACTGTGGTTGGCTGTGGTGGTGATCGGGATCGCACGAAACGGCCGTTGATGGCACGCATTGCTGTGGAGAACAGCGATCAGGTCGTGCTCACCAGCGACAACCCTCGGACGGAGGACCCGTTATCCATCATTTCCGAGATGCGCGAAGGAGTGGCTCCTGGTGATGCCAAACGCGTTTGGGTGAATGCCGACCGCCGTGAAGCGATCAGACAGGCAGTTGGTATGGCCAAGCCCGGGGATGTGGTCCTGTTGGCAGGGAAAGGACACGAGACCTACCAGGAGATCAATGGGGTGAAGCATCCCTTCGATGATGCCGCGATCCTGAAGGAAACCCTTGAACTGCTCCATAGATAATGCTGGCGCACCTCATCGATATTCTTGGAAACGGTCTCCCTGGCTCGGGCATGTTCGGGTCCATCTCCTTCCGTGCGGCAATGGCGGTGTTCGTGTCATTGCTCATTTCATTGTGGTGGGGCAAGGGGATCATCAACCTTTTGCGACGCATGCAGGTCGGAGAGACCGTTCGCGACCTCGGTCTGGAGGGTCAATTGAAGAAGCAAGGCACTCCTACCATGGGCGGCCTGATCATTATCGCAGCTACGATCATACCCACGCTCCTTTTCGCGCGCTTGGACAACATCTACATCATCTTGTTGTTGGTGAGCACCGTCTTCCTGGGTGCGATCGGCTTCGTGGACGACCACATCAAGGTCTTCAAGAAGGACAAACGAGGGCTTGCCGGTAAGTTCAAGGTGGTCGGCCAAGTGGGTGTGGGTATCATCATCGGTGCCACGGTGTATTTCCATCCGGAGATCCGAACGCGCGTGGAGGTGCCTGAGGTATTGGCATCACAATTGGACGAGCGCGAGCTGCATACCATCACCGAGGAGGATGGTACTGTGCATTACATGTTGAACCGGAAATCGCCCAATACGACGATCCCGTTCATCAAGGACAACGAGTTCAACTACTCATCCGTTCTCGGCCTCTTCGGTCGCAGCGCACGGCAGTACACCTGGATCGTGTACATCCTCGTCGTCATCTTCATCATTACCGCCGTAAGCAACGGGGCGAACATCACGGATGGCCTCGACGGCTTGGCCACGGGCACCTCAGCGATCATGGTACTCGCGTTGGGCGTACTGGCCTACGTGAGCGGTAACGTCATCTTCTCGGCCTACCTCAACATCATGTACATCCCTGGCAGCGGGGAGCTGGCGGTGTTCATAGGGGCTTTGTTGGGCGCGTGCATCGGGTTCCTCTGGTACAATGCGTATCCGGCCCAGGTGTTCATGGGTGATACAGGAAGCCTTGCACTGGGTGGTATCATCGCTACGCTCGCGATCCTCGTTCGTAAAGAGCTTTTGATCCCAGTGTTGTGCGGTGTATTCCTGGTGGAGAACCTGAGCGTCATGGTCCAGGTCTCCTACTTCAAGTACACCAAGAGGAAGTATGGTGAAGGTCGAAGGGTCTTCTTGATGTCTCCCCTGCATCATCACTTTCAGAAGCTCGGGATCCACGAAAGCAAGATCGTTTCGCGCTTTTGGATCGTAGGTATCATGCTCGCGGTTGTCTCCATCGTAACACTCAAGATACGATGACGAAGTTGGTCGTCCTCGGAGCGCAGGAAAGTGGTGTGGGCGCAGCGCGTTTGGCGCAACGTGAAGGGATCGATGTGTTCGTTAGCGATGCCGGTGCCATCAAACCGAAGTACCGCGACGAGCTCAAGGCCCGCGGGATCGCGTTCGAGGAAGGCGGACATACGGCGTCGCGGGTTCTGGACACGGACGAGGTGGTGAAGAGCCCGGGGATTCCCGACAGCGCATCATTGGTCGTCGCTGCTCGCAACAAAGGACTTTCAGTGATCAGCGAGATCGAGTTCGCGTATCGCTACTGCAACGGACACATCATAGCGATCACCGGTAGCAACGGCAAGACGACAACGACGCTCCTTACGCATCATATCCTGCAAAAGGCCGGACTCGATGTGGCGGTTGGTGGTAACGTGGGCAACAGCTTCGCGGCGCTTGTGGCCGAAGGCGATCGCGCTCATTACGTGCTCGAACTGAGCAGCTTCCAGTTGGATGGGATCGATACGTTCCGGCCGGATATAGCAGTGCTGCTCAATATCACACCGGACCACCTCGATCGGTACCAGTACCGAATGGAGAACTACGTGGCAAGCAAGTTCCGGATCGCAATGAACCAACGACCGGAGGACCATTTCATCCATTGCGCAGATGATCCGGAGTCGACCGACTGGCTCCGAACGCATTCCGTAAAGGCCCGGCGCTGGCCTTTCTCCATTCGCCATACCCTCGAACAAGGCGCATTCCTACAAGACGAACAGATCCAGATCACCACCGACCAAACCACATTCCGCATGTCCATCATCGAACTCGCTCTTCAAGGAAAACACAACGTGTACAATTCCATGGCAGCTGGCATTGCGGCTCGTGTCCTGGACATCCGCAAGGATATCGTTCGGGAGAGCCTCAGCGATTTCCAGAACGTTGAGCACCGTCTCGAACATGTGGCCATGGTCCACGGTATCGAGTTCATCAACGACTCTAAAGCGACCAATGTGAACTCCACCTGGTATGCCTTGGAGAGCATGGCGAAGCCCGTGATATGGGTGGCCGGAGGTGTGGACAAGGGCAACGACTACAGCACCCTGCGTGATCTGGTGAAGGAAAGGGTGAAGGCGATCATTTGCATGGGAACGGACAACGGTGCGATCCACAAGGCCTTCGGGGATATCGTTCCAGCGTTGGTGGATACGACAAGTGCGGAGCAAGCGGTCCAAACCGCGTATGAGATGGCAGAAGTGGGGGATGTGGTTCTGTTGAGCCCCGCCTGTGCCAGTTTCGATCTGTTCGAGAACTACGAGGAGCGTGGGCGCAAGTTCAAGTCCGCTGTGAAGGCGCTCTGACCTTTTAGATCAACTACAATGGAAGATCGGAACAATCCTGTAACGCTTCGGACCGTCGGCGGTCGCCTGGTCGAGGCTCGTCGTGCTGCTCTCTCAGGCCAAGGCTCCGGTCCTCACCGCATGGAACCCGTCGCCGAGTTGAACGGCTCCTTCTTCATCAATGACTCGAAGGCAACGTTCCTGGACGCTACGCTCGATTCACTCGGACGTATGGGGACCAAAGTGGTGTGGATCGTCGGCGACCTGAGCACGGAATTGGACGAAGGTCCGGTAGCCGACCTCCTGCGCGAGAAAGTGGCGGCCGTGGTGCTCTTCGGGCGTAGACCGCTGATCGACGAGGAACCGCCGGCCATTCCAGTGGAGCATTTCTATGTGACCGAGGACCTGCGCACGGCGGTATTCCTGGCCAATGAGCTGGTGCGGCAAGGGCAGTCCGTTCTGTTCAGCCCAGCATGCCCGAGTGGAAATGGATTCGCGAATTACGAAGAGCGTGGTGCGGAGTTCAAACGTGCCGTGCGGGACCTCTGAACCGATAGGATCGAATGAATCGGGTGCTACATAAGCTGCAAGGCGATCGCGTGATCTGGATGACGGCCCTTTTCCTCGGGTTGATCAGCCTGCTCGCGGTTTACAGCAGTATCAGCTCGCTCGCATTCAAACGGGAAGGTGGTAGCACTTTGCACTTCCTCATGAAGCATGGGATGATGCTCGCATCCGGAGGGGTGATCATGTACTACGCTTCCAAGTTGCGCTACACGATATACTCCCGACTGTCCCAGCTCGCCATCGGCGTGGTGGCGGTGCTGCTTCTTTTCACATTGTTGCTCGGTTCGAACATCAATGACGCGAGCCGTTGGATCACCATCCCGATCATCAACCAGAGTTTCCAAACAAGCGATCTGGCCAAGGTGGTCCTGGTGGTCTATCTGGCGCGCATGATCTCAAAGCACCAGGGTCAGGTATGGGCCTTCCGCGATGTTCTGTTGAAACTGATGATGCCCGTGGGGGTGATCTGTGCGCTTATCCTGCCGGCGAACTTTTCCACTGCAGCACTCTTGTTCCTGCTATGCCTTATGGTGATGTTCATCGGTGAGGTGCCCATGAAATGGATCGTTGCGATCGTCGGCTTGGCGATAGGGTCTTTCATGGCATTGGTCACGGTGAACGAGGCTTTCGACCTGAACGTGTTGCCACGTGTAGCGACCTGGGAGAACCGGCTCACCAGTTTCGGTGAAGTGGACCACGATGCCAACTATCAAGTGGAGCACGCCAAGATCGCGATCGCATCCGGTGGTCTGCTGCCCAACGGCCCGGGAAGTGGGGCTTCCCGCAACTGGTTGCCGCATCCCTATTCGGACATGATCTACGCCTTCATCGTTGAGGAATACGGAAGCATCCTTGGTGGACTTGGTCTGCTCTTGCTGTACCTGATCCTCATGTACCGCGCCGTGCGCACCGCTGCTCGCTGCGATAAAGTGTTCGGTTCGCTCGTAGCCGTGGGACTGAGCCTCATGTTGGTGATGCAAGCGATGATCAATATGGCCGTGGCCGTTAATCTCGTACCGGTCACGGGCCAGCCGCTGCCTTTGGTCAGCATGGGTGGCACCAGTATCTGGTTCACATGCCTAGCGATCGGGATCGTGATCAGCGTGAGCCGTGAAAGTGAAGGACCTTCAACGAAACAGACCAATGGCCAGCGCCTCAGGACAGCAACCGCTTAGGGTGATGATCTCCGGTGGAGGTACCGGCGGCCACATCTTCCCGGCCATCGCGATCGCCAATGCGGTGCGCGATCGGCAGGCGGACACGCGGTTCCTGTTCGTTGGTGCGCAAGGGAAAATGGAAATGGAGAAGGTCCCTGCGGCAGGCTTCGAAATAGAAGGTTTGCCCATCCGGGGATTCCAGCGCGGGTCGATCATTCGGAACGTGGGTCTGCCTTGGCGGATCATCCGTAGTATGCTGAAGGCCCGTGGATTGGTGCGTTCGTTCGATCCACATGTGGCGGTGGGTGTGGGGGGTTACGCGAGCGGCCCATTGTTGGCCGCGGCACAACGCATGGCTGTTCCCACCTTGATCCAGGAGCAGAACAGTTATCCGGGAAAGACCAATATCTACCTCTCAAAGCGGGTGGATCGGATCTGTGTCGCATACGCGGGAATGGACAAGTACTTTCCGAAGGAAAAGCTCTTGCTGACCGGGAACCCCGTGCGTCAGGATGTGGTGCGGCTCGCGGGTAAGCGACCTCGTGGCATGGAACACTTCGGTTTGCAGGAAGGACGGCCGGTGTTGTTCATCACCGGGGGAAGCCTGGGTGCACGTGGTGTGAATAGAGGTATCGAAGCAGCGTTGTCGGAATTCAAGGAAGCGGGGCTACAGGTCATTTGGCAGACCGGCTCCACCTATTTGGAGCAGGCGCGAAGCGCCGTGGCCCGTCTCGACTATCAGGATTGCAAGGTGTTGGAGTTCGTCACGAAGATGGATCTCGCCTATGCGGTTGCGGACCTTGTCGTGTCTCGGGCCGGTGCGATCAGTGTGAGCGAATTGGGGCTTGTGCAGAAGCCGGCGATCCTTGTTCCGCTGCCCACGGCCGCGGAAGATCATCAGACGCATAACGCTCGGGCGCTCACCGACCGCGGAGCGGCCATCCTGGTGCGCGATGCTGATGCGGTGAAGGAACTAGGACCCACCGTCCTCAGGACGATCTTGGATCAGGTCGCGTTGGACGACCTGCGCAATGCGATAGCGAGTATGGGAGCCAACAATGCGGCAGAGGTGATCGCGGCGGAGGTGATCCGATTGGGTCAAGGGAAACAGTTGAACGAACGGATCGAACATAGGGCATGAGCGGGCCGAAGAACGAACGATTCTTCTTCATCGGTGTCGGTGGCATCGGGATGAGCG
>JAGQVV010000155.1 GCA_020437805.1 Flavobacteriales bacterium | reverse complement strand
CCCTGCTCGGCAACCCGAACTGCGGCAAGACCGCGCTCTTCAACCTGCTTACGGGCAGTCGGCAAAAGGTGGCCAACTACGCTGGTGTCACGGTGGAACGCAAGGAAGGGACCCTGTACACCAGCGCGGGGCGAAGCGTGAAAGTACTGGACCTGCCCGGGGCATACAGCCTGAACGCACTGTCCAATGACGAGGCCATGACGCGCGATGTGGTCATCGGTCACAGCCGGGAGGCGTTGCCCGATCTGCTCGTTTGCGTGACCGATGCCAGCAACCTCCGGCTTCACCTGCGCATGGTGCTGGAAGCGCGCTGGTTGGGTTTGCCGATGGTCGTGGTCCTGAACAAGATGGACCGGGCGGGGAAGCTGGGTATCCGGATCGATCAGGAAGGTCTTGCACGGGAACTCGGTGTGCCTGTACTGGGTGTCACCAGCATACAGGCGCACGGTGCCGATGCACTACGAAGCTTCTTGGACCGCCCGGTGGAAGCCGCATCCCATGTCCCATGGCGGGCGCCCAAACTGGAGCAGGTATTGGAGACACAGAAGGAGGTACAACGCCTCTTCCGCGCAGTGGTCACCGAACCCGAAGTGGACCGCGACCCGAGCGATCGCATCGATCGTTTCCTGATGCATCCGCTTTGGGGTTTCGCTGTGTTGGCGTTGGTGCTCTTCCTCACCTTCGTTGCGGTCTTCTCGCTGGGTGCATGGCTTTCCGGCTTCATCGAGGACGGTACCGCGCTCTTGGGCGAATTCGTTCAAGGGCACATGGACGAGGGCGCCTTGCGCGGTTTGGTGGTGGAAGGCATCATAGGAGGGGTGGGGAGCGTGTTGGTGTTCCTGCCGCAGATCCTTATCCTGTTCCTTTTCATTCTTGCGTTGGAAGCCTCAGGCTATCTGCCACGGGCGGCTTTCTTGTTGGATCGACCGATGAGCAAAGCCGGACTATCCGGTCGCTCCTTCATTCCGCTGCTCTCCAGCTTCGCATGTGCCATACCGGGCATCATGGCGACGCGCACCATCACGAATTGGCGGGACCGGCTCACCACCATCCTTGTGGCACCCCTGATGGCCTGTTCAGCGCGCATACCGGTGTACACGCTCATCATCGCAGCGCTCTTTCCGCATGAACCGATCTCCGGCGCATTGGTCATGGTAGGTCTGTATGTGCTGGGTATCGTCGCGGCCATGACGGTGGCATGGGTGATCAAACGCAAGGACATCAAGGGCACGCACCTGCTCATGGAACTACCGGCGTACCAATGGCCCGATCCGCGGAGCATCCTGATCGGCCTGTACGAGCGTGCCATGATCTTCATCAAGCGCGTGGGGACGGTGATCCTGGCGCTTACGATCATCATGTGGGCCTTGGCCAGTATCCCATCGCCGCGAGGGGCGCGTTCCGATTCGCCGATAGCCGGCACATTGGCCGGTGAAATAGGACATGGGCTGCAACACATCTTCGCACCGATCGGCTTCAATGCCGAGATCTCCATTGCCCTCGTGCCTGGTATGGCGGCCCGTGAAGTGGTCGTAAGTGCATTGGGGATGACCTACGCCATGGACGGCAGCGAGGAGGATGTGGAAAGCCAATTGCGCGAACGCATCTCCAACGAATGGTCCTTGGCCACCAAGCTCTCGTTGCTCATCTGGCTGGTGTTCGCACCGCAGTGCCTGAGCACCTTCGTGGCTGTGAAGCGCGAAACCAACTCGTGGAGGTACATGTGGATCATGGGGGGCTACCTCTTCGGTCTGGCGTACCTTGCAAGTCTGATCACCTACCAGCTCACCAACGTGATCACCGGCTGATGCAGACACTGATCGCATCCATCATCGTACTGCTCTCCGCAGCCTATCTCCTGCGGATGTGGTGGCCCGTGTTGCGTGCGGAGAAGAGTGTACAGCCATCCGGTGAGGCCGTTTCGCAGCGTGCGGCATGTGATGCGTGCAACGCGTGTGGGGGTTGCGCTTAGCTGAATGGACCTCGCCCACGCTCCATCACCGGCGTCGCTACCAAGGTCCGCCTGTTGAGCGGAGGACGCGTTTCACTACCGGCTCCGGATCACAGCACTTGCCGGGCGTTTCCCTTATTCGACCTTCAATCTAGCGTGCCACTCACCGGAGACCATGGTCGCCGATAGTACATACACACCGGGCGCCAGATCATCGACGGAGATCCGTCGGTCGGTACCATTGAGCTGTTGCCGCTGCACTTGCTTTCCCGAGGCGTCGGTCATCACGATGTCCACAAGGCCTTCAGGAAGACCGGAGATCCGGACCGACCCGGTCGCCGGGTTCGGGAAGAGGCGAAGCAAGTCGCTATCGGGAATTTCCTCTTCACCAGTGGAGAGGTCGGCGATGCAACGGATGCTTGCTCCATACAGCCTGTCCAGGATGAAACGCGCGATCGTCGGATCGTTGAAGTTCACGCTACGGATCCAAGCCTTGCTCTGTTCCCCGTAGGTGGATGTCCAGAAGTAGGCGAAGGCCGTGAGGTACTCGAAGGTACCGTTGCTCCTGCGGTACCCAGCGCCGCGCGCGGTGAACCCGCTGCTGTTGGTGCCCGTGTTGCCCACATCCCAATGCACTTCACCTTCCTCCTTCAGTTGGGTGCCGATGTCCGTTCCGGTGCCGGGACCTACGGCACCCGCATTGGGGCTAACGGTCGGGTCCAGGAAGATGGTCATTTCGCTCCATTCCGTATCACTGGGTACATGCCAACCGGTAGGGCACACGTTCCGCGTGTTGTTCACCACGTTCCAATTGTACAAGGTCCCGTAGTCCTGTGCCACCAACGCGGAATCGTTCCAGAAGAAACAGCGTGCGCCGCCACTGATCTGGTTGAACCAGGTGGTGTTGCTGGCCACCACGGGTATGGGTGTGCCGTCCTGGTAGCGGCTGGTGGCCAGGTTCTCCGCCATCCACGTACGCCCGTTGATGGTGACCGTGTTGTAGACGTTACCATCGATGTCGGTAACCGTCTGCGATCGTGCCGGGGTAACGAAAAGGATACTGCTCGCAAGGAGGAATGCTGCACTGCCCGGTTGGGAGAAGGAGCCGTTGGGTTGGCTGATCATGCGGGTAAATGTAATCGCGGCGTAGGTGATCCACCGGAAGAGGGATGAACAAGTGGATCGAGCAACGCTCCGGGTACGAATTCGGCCCCGGTCAGGGGGGGCAACAGCCTTGTATACCTCACCGCTGTGTGAACCAAGCCTTACTTCTCACACGCAGCATCAGCCTTCTTCTTCGCATCATACTACGGAGATACTGTTGTTGTCGCTTTGCGGCATGAAACAACGAACCAAGAACATGCGAAGACCGAAACTACCCATCGCCCTCATTCCAGCTTTGCTTTCCGGCATGCTGCAACCCTGCCAAGCGCAGGACAGCACCTTGGCGCTGCTGAACGGACCGGTGCATAGCCGAAGCACCGTTGTACCCACTACCGGGCCCATCTCCGATGATGGTACGGACCGGATGGCCCTTGAACCCGCGGGTCAATTGATGATCAGCTTCACGAGCATCAGTACGGAAGAGGTGCACGTGGAAGTCCTCAACGAACAAGGCCTGCGTGTGCTTGAGCGTACACGTACCGATGATGTGGGGCGCACGTTGGTGCCCTTGGATGTGGATGGCCTGGCCAATGGGCGATACGTGCTGCGTGTTCGGCAGGGCGCTGCCACGGGCACCCGCCGGTTCCTGCGGCCTTGAAAGGCCTTTTTCGAGGGATATGGGCCGGCT
Source organism: Flavobacteriales bacterium (assembly GCA_020437805.1). Classification (GTDB taxonomy): domain Bacteria; phylum Bacteroidota; class Bacteroidia; order Flavobacteriales_F; family PHOS-HE28; genus PHOS-HE28. The sequence goes on along the minus strand of JAGQVV010000155.1, from coordinate 8,398 downwards.
TCATGCCGGCTCTTTGCGTTCATATGGAACCAGCATGAGGCCTCCGCGTGTCGCACATCCATGCGGGTCCAGCCCCGTTCTAACCCAACGTCAACGGATCCGGTGCATGGGTCGCGGAATCTTTGCCGCATGAACAACACGAACATGAACGCTGCGGTGTATGACCACTATGGTAGCCCGGAGGTCTTGAGCATCGCACAGGTGGCTCGGCCCGAACCGAAGGACAATGAAGTCTTCATCCGCATCCATTCCACTACCGTTACCTCCGGGGATGTACGCCTGCGCATGGCGGATCCCTTCATCATGCGGCTCTTCTTCGGCCTCTTCAAGCCCAAGGAACCGATCCTGGGTCATGAGGTGGCCGGCGTGGCGGAGGCCCTGGGCAACAAGGTCACGCGCTTCCGGGTCGGCGATCGCGTGTTCGGAAGCACCGGCATGCGCTCGGGCACGCACGCCGAGTACATTTGCCTAGCGGAGGATGGTGCCATCGCCCACACCCCGGAAAGTGTGGCACATGGTGAGGCGGCCACGCTTACCACGGGCGCACTTGCGGCCCTGCACTTCATCCAAGCCGCCGAACTGAAGCACGGCGAACACATCCTCATCCACGGGCATCGGGCAGCTCAATGCGTGGAGGATCAACGGACGATAGCATCCATTGCCGATGCCCATACCGGACTTTGGGATCCAATGAACAGCGGCCCTTCTTGGACCAATGGGCCCACCGGGGCAACGTACCTTTAACCTGCCAGCCCCATGAAGCATCTGCTCTTCCTCGCCCTCTTCGTGCCGAGCGTGGTCTACGCACAGCTCCCCAACGGCAGTACCGCGCCCGACTTCACCCTCACCGATTACTACGGAACCACCCACAACCTTTATACCTACTTGGATGCGGGCAAGACCGTCTTCGTGGAGATCTTCGCAGCGCACTGCCCCAGCTGTTGGGCCTACCACCAAACGCATCGCCTCAAGAACATCCACGAACTCTACGGACCCGACGGGAGCGATGAACTGATGGTCCTCGCTCTCGAGCACGACCCGTGGAACGATTCCACCGCCTTTACCGGCGATCACGAGCCGTGGGTGAGCGCAGGGGATTGGTTGACCGGCACGCCCTACCCGATCTTCAATGTGGAGGACCCCGACCGCGGCGTGTTCGAGGATTACAATGTGACCTTCTACCCGGTGGTCTACGCGATCTGCCCGGACAGGATCCTGGAACGTGTGCTCACTTCCTGGACGGAGGCCCAATTGTACGAGCGGGTAACAGCCTGCCGATCGGCTACCTCCATCGAGGAAGCGGTGGAGCTTGGTACCATCCGCATCGACCAAGCGGCGAGGACCTTGGTCATCGATCGATACAGCAAGGTGCAGCGTGTGGATGTCCTCGACCTACAAGGCCGGGCAATGCTCCGCACGGGAGGGCTCACCCGCTCGACCATCGATCTGGCCGAACTGCGCACCGGTGTGTACCTGTTCAGGATCCATACGGAACACGGGCCGGTGGTGCAGCGCTTCCTGTTGGAGTAGGGGAAGCAGAAAGCCTCCGGTCGGGAGGCTTTCTGGTGGTATGCGTTCGATGGGCGGGCTGTTCAGCGCCTGCGGGCCAAATCCCGCTTGGACTCCATGATCAGGCTACGGTATTCATCCCAAGCGGCTTCCATCTTCTCCTCGCTGCCGAAGTGTTCGATAGCGGCCTTGCGCCACTTGATGTTGTTCGGGCTCGTATCCCAGTCCATGTCCGAGATACCGCCTTCCATCCGCCAGATCACCATCAGGTCCCACTCGCCGGTGGACATGCGCACATTGAGCTCGGGAGCGGGGGTGCCGGCCATGGTCGTTACTTTCTGGAACTCATCGATCAGCTCCATGGCACGGCCCATCTTGCCGGGGAGGTATTTCACCATGACCACGCTGCGCCATTGCGGATCATCGTGTTTCTTGGGTACCATCTCATCCTGTGCCAGCGCAGGAGCAGCAAGGAAGAGCAGGAGCATCGATCCGATCAGTGTACGGTAGTTCATCTTTTTCATGGGAAATTGGGTTTGGGTGGTTCGCGGTGTGTACGACGGGATGATCCCCGTTCCGATCTCAATGCATCGGTTCCGGAACAATATAAGTGACGTCATCCGAACCGCCGCCACCGAGCTTGCGTGGTCCCTGACGAACACACATTGTCCACGACGTTCCCTGATCACACGGTGTCATGACCATTCCAGATCCTAAGGGAAGGTGGATCGGCGCGAAGTGTTCGTTGGTGGATCAGGTGCGGCATGCCTGATCGATCCATGCACTGGTCGATCACAGGGCATTCATGGCCATCCATTCGGGTGCGCCCTTGGTCGTGCTCATCTCTGCTTTGGGCATACGGCCACGAAGGTCAGCGGTACCCGAGTATGCGTACAGCATCCAATAGCCGATCCGCCCCCTCAGCAGAAAGACCCGCTCGTCGCCGTAATGTCGATCACGAGCCACGGTCATTCGTTCCATTTCGACCTGGCCATTTGCTCACCATGGCGATCCAGGTGACCAGGCAGATCCCGAAGATGAGCATGCGGTTTGTACCGCTCATGCCGTCCTGGATCAGTGCGTTGGTGCTGAGCAAGCTGCCCAAGAGATGGAAACAGGCCACTGAGACTACTGAGCCCGTGGTGTCCGAGATGCGCTCAAAGCCCCAACTGCCGAAGATCAGCAGGCCCAGGAACGCCGCGTGTTCGCCAAGGGAGGCCACGTTGAACGGGGTGAGGTGCCAGGCGTACCACAGCAAACCAATGAGCAATGATCGCAACCAGATACCACTGATTCCCATGCCACGTATCTCGTCCAGCAGGTAACCACGCCAGCCGAATTCCTCGAACACCACATAACCCATGGACACCGCCCCGATGACGGCACCGTGGAGGTGGCGGTCACTCCCGGTCTGCGTGTCCTCGATCCCGATCACGGCGAACAGGACAACAGGTATCAGTGCCATTAACACGCTCCATTTCCGCGAACTACCGAAGAGTGATATGCGGCGTGGCGTCCTGAACAACACGATAACCACTAAGGCACCCGCCAACGGGCCGATGCCTTCGAGAAGATACTTGAATGGCGTAAGTCCAAGAGGTAATTCGAGGACCCTGAACCAATGTGGCACGTGTATACGGAAGTACCAGGAGAGCAGCAGGGCGATGCCGAAGAAGAGCAAGATCCGCAACAAGGCCGATCGTTGGGTCATGGAGCGAAAGTAGATCAGGGATGGGAGGCGAAGCGTGGCCAATGCAAGCAACCCGACCCGGGCTCCATGGGGCCGGATGAACGCCGCGGTCACATCCCGGATATGGTCGTGCCGGCCCGACCCGTGTGAACAATCAAGCACGCTCCGTCTTGCGATGTCATGGAACGTTCAGTAGTGCTGATGTGCTGAGGGGTGGGTGGTCCGGTCGCTTTTGTACCTCCAGGTTTATGTGCAATATCCGATGCCGAATGAATCGAGGCATCGAAGTGGTCCGAAGGTCGAGCTGCCGTTGTTGTCCTCACGGCCCCGAGCGCTTACTCGAGGTCGGCGTCGGTCACCGTCATCACATGCTCGTGCGCCCAGTGCGAAGGCACGCGACGCTTGTGGTCACTGGTGGAAGTCCAGTCGGCAACGTTCGTTCCGTTCCGTGATGCGGTGTCCGTTGCCGTTGTGATCAGGATCCTTTCAACGTTTCCGATATGCGTTTCCGCATCCGGACGTGCCCCTCTGCCATCATCGCTGGAAGCGATCAGCGCTACTTCTCCGGGCAGTATGGTCGTCGTCGGTACCTGCATGTCGACCACATGGAAAGAAGGCGTTACCTGGATGGTTTCGCTGGAGAGGTTCTTCACTTTCCAGTCCTGTGTGGTGGTACCCTCACAGGAGCAGAAGAACACCACGAGGCCGATGCTCAGTAGGAACAAAGGGGTCCGTTTCATACCGCAAAGAATGAAAGTGTGCGCTGAATGGTGTGCGCATTGAACAGCTATGTTGGGAAACCCAAGCGCGGACCAAGCGTTCTGGAGGACTTTGGAACAAGGCTCCTACTCCAGCGCAACCTTTCCGAGGTAGCCGCCTAGCGCGGTGTGGATGGTGTACACGCCCGGTGGGAGCGAACCCATGTCAAGAGTACGGTCCAGATGTCCCGGTCGGGGTCCGAGCGTGGTCATCAAGCGCCCCGCGATGTCGCGTACCAACAGTCCCGTATCAGCTTCCGGCGAAGCCACGCGCAGTAGCCCAGAAGTGGGGTTCGGTGCGATGATCGCAACGGGATCGGAATTCATGTCGCCTGCCGAAGTGCTCAGGTCATTGCACTCCACCACGTAAGCGGTGCTGTTCTCCACACTTGAGGCTAGCACGGCGTCGGCCTCCTTCACGATGCATCGGCCGTCACCCACTTGGTGTGTCATACGTGCACCGCCCAATTCCAGAGCCTTGGTGCCGCATTGCTCGAATGTGAGCGGTGCACCGGTGAGCACTTGGTTGATGTGGTCCCAGTTGCTGAAGAGTATGGTACCGCCGCTCCAGAAATTGAACTCAGCTTCGGCGGTGAGTTCGCAGGGCTTGAAGAAGAGCAGGTATAATGTACCCGTGCCACCCGCGCCACCGCCCATGTTCACCGCGATGCTGCCATCGCCACGCAGGTCGCCCACGAAGCTTATGCTGCGGCCGAAGCGCTCCGGTATGGGCGATGTTACCAGGTTGAGACCGAAGCCGCCGTCGCTGTTGTTGATCCGCGTAAAGGTCTTCACGGTGCCATTGGCGTTCAGGTAGAGGATGTAGCCGAAGCCTTCGTTGTACTGGTTCGCACTGCTGATCAGGTCGGGCACACCATCGCCGTTGAGGTCGCCGGGGCAGGTGAGCGCGTGGCCGAAATTTGCGCTGTCCGGCAGGTTCTCATTGAAGCCGTTCTCATTGGCCGCGATGCGAAGCTTGCTGGTAACGTTGAAGGTGGTCGCATCGAGCGAAAGGATCCATATCGCGCCTTGCGCCGTGTTGCTCATGAATGCGCCCACTGCGACCTCCAACGTGCCGTCACCGCTGAGGTCGCCCAGCATCGCCGCACCGCGACCGCCGAACTGATCGCCGTTGCTGAGGCCCGCACCGAACCCGCCGCTGGTGCTGCTGATATGGACCATGGAGCCTGCCTGCACAGTTCCCGTAGCGTCGAGGAATACGATGTCCACAGCGCCACGCCAGAGGCCACCATCAGCAGCCATTGGATCGCTGCACAAGAGGTCCGGGATACCATCGTTGTTCAGGTCGCCCAAATTGGCCAGGCCAAAGCCGGGGATGCCGGAGTTCTTCACGAAGTCCTTCACTGTGCCATCCGCGTTCAGGTGGATGATGTACAAGGCACGGTTCGGAAGCACGGGTGCGGTGGCCGCGATGTCCGGTATACCGTCGCCATCGAGGTCGCCCATGCCGGCCACGCCATACCCGAAGAAGTTTCCTGCGTTCAGCGTTTCCGAAAAACCGCCTTCCAGCATGCTGATCTTCTGGTAGCTGTCGACCGTGCCATCGCTGTTCATGAAGAGGATGTACACGGCACCCGCATCCGTGGCACCATCGTCATCACTGCGCGCGCCTACCAGCAGATCGATCACGCCATCGCCATTCACATCACCTGCCGCATCGTGATAGCGACTGAAGCGATCGCCCGGATCAAGTGACGCGGTGAATCCACCTTGGCCGGAGTTGATGGTGACGAAACCATCGGGCGCGAAGAGGGTGGTGGTTTGGGCCTTGGCCGTCGTGTAGAGGACCAGTATTGTGAGGAGGAGGGGAATGCGCATAGTGCATGGACCCTGCTGCGAGCACAAGGTTTGATCGCCCCATGATCTATTTGCTGTCCCTGAGGATACCTTGGCTACATGAAGCTCCTATCGCTGCTCGGGGTATGTATGTCCGCAGGTTGCCTGGTCGCCGCCCAGTCCCCCCATCCCGTCGGCTTCGCCGACACCCTGCTCTTCAACGACGGCCTTCGCTACACCGCCGCGAGCTTTTCAGGATCTCGGCCATGCAGGATCACTACAGGCCCTTCCTTGGCTAACAGGATAGCGGCCAGCTTGCCGATGCCGTCGGTACTGCCAGTGATCAGTATGGTCTTCTTCATGAGGAAGCGTCTGTCGCAATGTCGTTGACAAGGAGCCGCAAAGATCGGCCGCATGGCATGGTCGCCATTGATGATTTACAAGAAAAGGGGACATTCCCGGTCGGAGATGAGCAGTGATAGGCTCATTGAAGAAGATGACCACCAGCGCCATGCAGCTTGACCTCCTTGCCCACGGAGCGCATCACCTTGGACCTTAACGGGACCACCGGCACGGTCCGGATCGAACTGTTGGATGCCGTGGGCCGGCTCGTGCTGCAAGGCCGGGACCAAGGGGCCGGGTACCGGAACATGGATGTCTCCGCCTTGCGGACAGGAGCCTACCTGCTGCGCGTACACGCTGGTGATAGGCTGTACCACGCGCGCTTCATCAAGGAGTAGGCTAGGCCGAGGGGGCATGGCATAGCACCTTTGCCGGTTCAGGAGGTCAGCAGCGCTTCGTCAGCAATGGAGCGCTTGCCTTCCATTGCCGAACCCATGTGGATCGTGCTGGCCGGAAGCGGGAGCGCCGCAGGTTGCTTCACCATGAACTGCACAAGCACTGGGTCATGCACCGCAAGAGGCAGAACCGCGGTTAACAAAAGGGCGCGGTCCAACATGTTCGGGCATCGGGGTCGGTGATCGCCGATGCAGCACGGCTCGGACATCGGCCCTGTACCGAACGAACAAAGGGCCCGAAGGCCCTTTGTCGCTACCGTGCGATAAGCACTTATTTGCGCATGTTCAGCGAGACCCGATAGATCTCATCCTGATGGTACGGGTCGGTGTATCCGCGCCATTTCTCCATGAAGGCCATCCGGGCTTTCTCATCCGGCCAAGCAGCTTCCGCCAATGCCCTGCTTTCCTCGCTGGTGAATGTGTCGATGTCGTTCCAGTTGGCGAATTCCATGGTCTCCACGACGGTCGCGCCTTCGCTGCCCCATGCATGGCGATAGATGCTGTAGTGCACCACCAACTTGCTCTTGCTGATCACGTTGTCGAAATACGATCGTTGCATCTTCCAGAACTCGGATTCTTCTTCTCCTTCGGGCACCACCAAACGCGACGTGGCCTGGGTGATGTAGTTCGTCTTCGGCTCCTCTTGGGCTGTCGTTGTTGCACTGATCAGCAGGCCTACGGTCAGTGCTGCAGCGGAGAATAGGGGTATGTGTTTCATGAGTTGGTGGTTTAGTGTTCCGGCAATGTACGGTCCACGATCTTGGGGATGCTTTGACCCAAGGTGTCGATGCCGTTGAGGATGTCCTTGTGGATGCACCGGGCGATCACGGATCCCGGTCCCTTGTCGATCGATAGGGCGCTCCTGCTCCGGTTCAGGAACTCACCAGCACATCCTGCTCCACGAATTCCGCAAATACCTTCTTGTGGAGGTCAAGGTCCATTTCCGGGGAAACGGCCACGCGGACGATGTAGTCCTTGTCGCCTTCCTTGGTGGTGCCTTGTGTGGAGGTGGCAGGAATGGTCCAATAGCAACCCTTCAGCTGCCCATAGCTCACACAGAACTTACTCTCCTGCGGGATCTCCGAGATCATCCGGTGGATCAACTTGAGGTTGAGCGCCCGTTTATGCGTCTCGCGTTCCTCCTCCGTATTTCCGTGGGAGGGAAGGTCCAGTGCGAACACCGATGGTGTGAAGCCTTGTTCGGCCAGTGTTTCGGGCACGAAATTGATCTTCGCCGCAGGCAAGGTCCGCTGGATGAAGTTGACGAATTCACGGGTGTTCCGGTAGGCATCCGCGATGCGTTGGTTCATCGAGGGGAGTTGCTCGGCCAGGGTCGCCACCTGCAGATCGGTCGCTTCGTTGTCACAGAGGCGAAGGTGAAGGGCGATCCGTTCGATCGCTCGGTCCGTAATCGTATTCCCCACGCAATAGCCTGCGGTGCACAGCCCACCGCTCGGGAACTTCGATCCGCTGACATAGGCGATGGCGCGCACCGTGGAGAGCAGGTCCCCTTCACCCAGGAAATGGACATTCGGACAGAAGGTCTGGTCCAGGATGAAGACCGGTTCCACCGCCACGGAACCTGTGGTGGTCCTGCGCTTCTTGGCCAGTGCGTTCCGCAGGGCCACCAGGTCCGGCACCTCCACGCGGGGGTTGGTCGGGATCTCGGCGATGATGTACGGTACGGCGTCCTCATCCGCGACCTTGGTCAGGACCGCATCCAGGCTTTGCACCATGTCGTGCTCCCCGTCCACCGGGAGGTCGAGGATCTCCACGTTCGGAATGCAGGCGGCCACACGCCGCGCCTGGTCGTTCGTTCCGCCGTAACAATTGGGTGGGACGATGAA
>JAGQVV010000154.1 GCA_020437805.1 Flavobacteriales bacterium | reverse complement strand
TTGATGCCCCCGACCGGGAGTACCCTGCCGCGCAAGGTGATCTCCCCTGTCATGGCAACGAACTTGCGCACTTTCTGTTGCGTGAATGCGCTCGCGATGCTCGTGAGCATGGTGATGCCGGCGCTCGGACCATCCTTCGGCGTGGCTCCTTCAGGTACATGCACGTGGACATTCCATCGTTTGAACACCTCTGCGTCAATGCCGATGATGTCGCTGTGCGCCTTCAGGTATTCCAAGGCGATGATCGCACTCTCCTTCATCACATCACCGAGGTTACCGGTCAATGTTAGCTTGCCTTCACCCTTGGTGATACTGGTCTCGATGAACAGGATATCCCCTCCTGTAGGGGTCCACGCCAAGCCCGTGACCACGCCGGCCACGTCATTGCCTTGGTACTTATCCCTCGCGTGGCTTGGACCGTAGATCTTCACGAGGTCGTCCACCGTGATCGTGACGGCATGCTTCTGCTTCAGTGCGATCTGCTTGGCACGATAACGGACGAGTTTCGCGATACGCTTCTCCAAGGTCCGTACGCCGCTCTCATCGGTGTACTGATCAATGATCGCTTCGAGCAGTCCAGCACCCAATTTCAGTTGCTTCTGCTTGATCCCGTTCTCCGCGAATTGCTTCGGCAATAAATGGCGAATGGCGATCTCAAGCTTCTCTTCCTGCGTGTAACCGTTCACCTCGATGATCTCCATACGATCACGCAGGGCAGGGTGGATCGCTGATATGTTGTTCGCCGTTGCTACGAACATCACACGGCTCAGGTCGTACTCGATCTCCACATAGTTGTCGTGGAACGCATTGTTCTGCTCGGGATCCAGCACCTCCAACAGTGCGCTTGCCGGGTCGCCATGGAAGTCCTTGCCCACCTTGTCGATCTCGTCGAGCACGAACAACGGGTTGCTGGATCCGGCTTTCTTCAAGCTCTGTATCAATCGGCCCGGCATTGCACCGATATACGTCTTGCGATGGCCGCGGATCTCGCTTTCATCGTGCAGGCCGCCGAGGCTCATGCGAACGTACTTGCGCCCCAACGCCTCTGCCATGCTCTTTCCCAAGCTGGTCTTACCCACGCCCGGAGGACCATACAGGCAGATGATGGGAGCGCGCATATCACCTTTGAGCTTCAAGACTGCCAGGTGCTCGATGATGCGCTCTTTCACTTTCTCCAACCCGAAGTGGTCCCGGTCAAGGATCTTCTGTGCGTTGCGCAGGTCGAACCTATCGTTCGAATATTCACCCCAAGGGAGTTCCAAGAGCAGTTGCACGTAGTTGTGCTGCACACTGAACTCCGCTCCGGCCGGGTTCATCCGTTGCAACTTGGAGATCTCCTTCTCGAAAACCTCGGCGACCTTGGCGGACCATTTCTTCTTGGCCGCTTTCGCCCGCATCTCCTCCATCTCCTGCTCTATGGGATTGCCCCCGAGCTCATCCTGGATGGTCTTCATCTGCTGGTGCAGGAAGTACTCGCGTTGCTGACGATCCACTTCCGTGCGCACCTTGCTCTGGATCTCGTTCTTCATCTCCAGCATCTGCAGCTCCTTCGTCAAATGCGCGAGCAACAAGGACGCGCGCTCACGCAGATCGGCCACCTCAAGCATCCGTTGTTTCTCGATCACCTCCGCATTCATGTTGCTGCTGATGAAGTTCACCAGGAAGCTCGGACTATCGATGTTCTTCAGCGCGAACTGTGCCTCGGAAGGGATGTGGGGACTCTGCTTGATGATATCGCCAGCGAGGTCCTTGAGCGAGCTCACCAAGGCGTGGAAGCTCTTGTCATCCTTCGCCGGGCGGATCTCCTCGAACTCTTTAACTTTCGCCGTGAAGTAGGGGTCGACCTTCACCATTTCCAGCACTTCGAAGCGCTTCTTGCCTTGGATGATGGCCGTGGTGCTACCGTCCGGCATGCGCAACATGCGAATTATCGTTGCGATGGTACCGATCTTGTGCAGGTCTTCAGCGCGCGGCTCCTCGATCTCACCATCCTTCTGGCTGACAACACCCAAGGTCTTCGTGCCTTTGTAGACGTCCTGGATCAAACGGATGCTTCGGTCGCGCCCCACGGTGATGGGGATCACGACACCAGGGAACAGAACGGTGTTGCGCAGCGGCAGGATGGGCAGTTCGGGCGGGGTCGATTCAGCGTTCATCTGCTCCTCATCCTCGGCGGTGATGAGCGGGATGAGCTCGGTCTCGTTCTCGAGGGCCTCGGAGCTGAAAAGAAGGTCGTTATTGTGCAGAAAATCGGTCATCTAAAAGATCGACATGATGTCAGTTACAAAGATACCGCACCTGCCGATCGCTCGGTGGACGCGGTTTTCAACAGATGCACTGGCCATGGTCAAGCTTCGTGCCGGAGCCTCAAAGCGTGACAGATGGGCAGATTGAACACCTGGGACAATCGTTCCATGCCATCCTCAACGCACCTGATCCTGAAGGAAGAGATGCCGCATCACCGCCTCGTCCAAAGGCGTGAGCGGAACATGGCGGCGCTCCATGACCTTCCTCGCGGTCCGCAATGCCCGTTCAATGTCATACTCTTCAAAGCCTTCGGCCCCACCCCACGAGAACCCTTTGATGTATTTCGGCGGGAAGCCCGAACCGAATATGTTCGCTGACACACCGACGACGGTCCCTGTATTGAACATGGTGTTGATCCCGCTCTTGCTGTGGTCGCCCATGAGCAGACCACAGAACTGAAGCCCTGTTCCGACCATGCCTCCTTCCTCGGCACTGTATACCTGCACTTCCCCGTACGTGTTCTTGAGGTTGCTGGTGTTCGTGTCCGCACCCAGATTGCACCATTCGCCGAGGACGCTGTTCCCCATGAACCCATCGTGCCCCTTGTTGCTGTATCCAAGGATCACACTGTTGTTCACCTCACCACCAACGCGGCTTTCCGGGCCGATGGCCGTGGGTCCATAGATCTTCGCTCCCATTTTCACCTGTGCATGATCGCCGATCGCGATGGGCCCGCGCAGCATGGAACCTTCCATCACCTCGGCATCCTTGCCGATGTGGATCGGACCGTTCTTGGTGTTCAGGATGCAGCCTTCCACCATTGCACCTTTCTCCAAAAAGATCAGGTCCGGATCACCGATCACGGTGTTCAACGCGCTGAGCGGTTCGGAGCGTCGACCTTCGGTGAGGAGCACAAAGTCCTGTGCGATCGCGCTGCCGCACTGTTGGAACAGGTGCCAAGGACGTTCGAAACGGATGACCTCACCTGCGAATTCAACCTTACGCAGATAAGCTTGTGGGTCGGACCAATCGGAGCGCTGCGGATGGGCTTCCCCATCCATCCCGAATGCCAACGCACGCCCATCCGACATCAAGACCTGACCGGGACGTAGGTCCAACACGGCCGCTACGAGATCTTCACCGGGGAACAGGCTTCCATCCACCTCGAGATCGGGCGGTTCGGTCGGCAGTGGAAAAGCCTGTTGCAAATAGGGTTCGGTGCGATATCCCACCCCGAGCCCTGTCCTCACGTACCACCCTTCGCCAAGCCGCAGGATCCCGGGCCGTAATTGCCCGACCGGTCTTGTGCAGGTGAGCGGGAACAGGTGCTTGTGCAGGTCGGTATCGGAAAGGATGATGGACATGATCGGGATGGTCGCGAACGGCCCCTAAGGTATCGGCCATGGAAGCTTTCCTGTTCACCTTCGTGGGCCTTCACGACCTTTACAGGCACGATCCGGCATAGCATGTTGTACGAATTCGAAGGTTTCCGGCCTGTGGTGCACCCCACGGCTTTTGTCCATCCACAAGCGGTGGTGACCGGCAATGTCATCATCGGGAAGCACGTGTATATCGGACCGGGTGCCGCTTTGCGAGGGGATTGGGGGGAGATCATCATCGCGGACGGATGCAACGTACAGGAGAACTGCACGGTGCATATGTTCCCGGGCGTCTCCGTACGCCTCGAGGAGAATGCACACATCGGTCATGGCGCCGTCATCCACGGCGCGCACATCGGCAGGAACTGCCTGGTTGGCATGAACGCCGTGTTGATGGACAACGTGGAACTCGGTGAAGAGTGCATCGTAGGCGCATTATCGTTCCTTCCCGCGGACAGTAAATGGGATCGCCGGAAGGTGATCGTCGGGAATCCAGCCAAGGCCGTCAAGGACGTATCCGACGAGATGATCGCTTGGAAATCGGAAGGCACGGCCCTGTATCGGTCATTGCCGGCAACGCTTCATGCCTCATTGGAACCGTGCGAGCCCTTACGCGAAGTACCTGCCGATCGAAGCCCGATCACGGCGATCTATCGTACATGGAAGGAAACGCGAAAAGAAGGCGGTCAGTAGAACTTCTCCTCGATCACCTCGCGCAGTTGATCGAGCGTGATCAGTGAGACCTGAGGTGGCAATTCATCCTCGGTCATCAGATCGAGGCCACCGACATGCATCATCGTGTTGAATTCGCCGATGGCGTGATCGAGCAAGAGGAAGAGCATGCCTTGCCAGCGCTCGTCCTTGGCCGATGCACCGTCGACCACGAAACCAAGGTGTACTTGTTGGGTCCCATCATCCAAAGCATATGCGACGCGGACCTCATCCAAGGCACAGATCAGATCATGGTACTCGAACACAGCGAGCGGATCGTTCACCGGTTTCCGAAAGCGTTGCACACGCCAACCATCCACGACCGGGTGAAGTTCGGTGAAGCGCATCACCGGGCCGATCCCTTCGGGCCTTCCGTCGGCGGTCACGATCAGCACGAACCCTTCTTCATCCATGTGAAGTTCCGGGAACACCATGGGGTGGAACAGGTGGATGCGTCGGGTCATTTCGGCATAGGCCGGTAGTTCGGCCTTATCGCCCATGGCCAGCCGTTCGATGCGCTCCTTGTTCCGTTTGAACCAGGTCCAGAAAGCCGCTATGGCCTTGGGGTCCTCGGGAGGAACGGTCGATCTTCCAATGCTATCTTGTGAAGCCATGTGGGTGAAGGTTTCGTTCAACTCAACGAACGGCGTCGGATCGGGTGCTGGACCAACAACTGAGCGCACCAGCCATCGTTCCTACGAAACCGACCTCCTTTGTGTTTCGTCGTCAACATTTGTTGGTTGACCATGGAACGGCATGCATTCAACGATAACCGCGGCTATTACTGACCTTCGTGGTCTTCGATCGACCAAGACATGTTGGCGTTCATGGCCATGAGCCCATGACCTGTTGTTCGATAGGCGTTGCACACCCTGCCCATGCACTTTCCCCTCTTCGGTGAACTGATCGTGATCCTGGCCTTGGCCACCGGGATCCTGTTGCTGTTCCGCCGGTTCAAGCTGCCGGGTATACTCGGCTTCATCCTTACCGGCGTGATAGCAGGCCCACACGGTCTGGGATGGGTCAAAGAAGTAGAGGAGGTGGAAGCCTTGGCGGAGATCGGCGTGGTGCTGTTGCTTTTCGTGATCGGCATGGAGTTCAGCCTGAAGAAGCTCGCCGCCCTGGGACGCACGGTGTTCGTTGGTGGCCTTCTCCAAGCCGGTATCACCACCACCATGGTCACAGGGATCCTGATGCTCTTTGAGATCCGCATGGAGAGCGCGGTGTTCATCGGTTTCCTGGTTACGCTATCCAGTACTGCGATCGTGCTGCGCGTTCTACAGGAGAAAGGGAAGATGGACGCCACTTTCGGACGTGTCTCCACGGCCATTCTCATCTTCCAGGACATCATCGTGGTACCGATGATGCTCGTAACTCCTCTCCTTGCCGGTCAAAGCGATGATATCGGAGGGGACCTGCTCTGGCTTCTGGGCAAGATGCTCGTTCTGCTGGCGGCGGTTTTCGTGAGCGGGCGGTACGTTGTCCCGAAGCTCCTTCACGCGGCCTCCAAGGGAAAGGGGAACGAACTGTTCATCATCACCATCGTGTTCATCTGTTTCGCAGCAGCCTTCGCTACGCAGGCTTTGGGATTGTCCCTGGCGCTTGGAGCGTTCTTCGCAGGCCTGGTGATCAGTGAAACGGACCATGCATACCATGCCACGGGAATCGTGCTGCCCTTCCACGAACTGTTCATGAGCTTCTTCTTCGTCAGTATCGGAATGCTGGTCGATGTCCACCAGTTCATGGAAGCACCGTTCCTTGTGATCGGTCTTGGCATGGCCGTGATCCTGCTCAAGGTCTTCGCCACGCTGATCGCCGTATGGGTGCTTCGTTATCCCATCCGAACCGCCTTGTACACAGGTCTGGCCCTGTTCCAATTGGGCGAATTCGGGTTCATACTTGCCATCCCTGGTCTGGATATGGGATTGCTCAGCCCGGAGCATTATCAAGTGTTCCTGGCCGTCTCGATCCTTACGATGGGAGCCACCCCTTTCGTCCTGGAATTCGCGGACCGGATCGTTCGGCGGGTGTTCCTGAGTTTCCTTTCCGGTCAAGTTGTGGTGCGCATGGAGCGGATGATGCGCGTGAAACGCGAGCAGGAAAGATCCATCGCGAAGGTGTTGAAGGACCACGTCGTGATCATCGGGTTCGGATTGAACGGACAGAACGTGGCGAAAGCGGCGAGCAACTCAGGCATCCGGTGCTCGGTGATCGAGGAGGATCCGGACCTGGCACAGAAAGCCAGGGATCAAGGCTATCCTGTATTCGTGGGCGATGCCACGAACGTCCATTTGCTCGAGCAGGCCCATGTGGAACGCGCTCGTGTCGTGGTGGTGGCGATCAGCGATGCGCCGGAAACGCTGAAGATCGTCGGTGGTGTCCGCTCCATGACCTCAACGGCACATATCATCGTGCGCACCCGCTACGTGCGGGACCTGCAAGCCAATTACAATGCCGGGGCCAACGAAGTGATTCCGGAGGAGTTCGAAACGAGCATCGAGATCTTCCACCGCATGCTTCGGCGATACCTCATTCCGGAAGCCAAGATCCAGGACCTGATCGCAGGGGTGCGTACCGACCACTATGGACTTCTTCGTGGCACACAGGGCAACCGCCCGAGACGCAAGCCGGAGCCGCTCACCATTCCGGGTCTTGAGATCGCCACCATGCCTGTGACATTGGGCCGGAGCAAAGTGGTGGGGCGCTCGATCGCCGAGACGGCCCTGCGCGAGAAGTATGGGATCACCGTGCTCGCCATCCGCCGGAACGATCGCTACATCACGAACGTGAAGGGGGAAGTGAAGATCCTGACGGACGACCTTTTGTATCTCCTTGGATCGCCGGAGAACATCGTGAAGTTGGACCATGACCTGCGCTGACAGGCCGGACAAGGAAAAACCCTGTCCGGCCCGGCGTTCCCACCCCTATGCCATCGTGGCCCGTTGCGAGCCGCGCATCAGCAGTGATCCGATCACCAAGGCCAGTAGACCAAGCACGACTGCGAGCGGACCGTTCAGGCCGTTCCCACCTTGCCCTCCGTTAGGGAAGTAAGGCACCTCGATCCCATTGCGTCGTTCCGGGGTCATCTTCCCTTTCACCTCGTTCATGTAGTTGCGGTCCTTGGACAGATCCCATCCGGTCAATGCGTACAATTCATCCATCTCACGGGTACGTCGGTAGAACAGGTCCTGCAGGTAGTCCTGGCCGGCCTTGCAACTCAGGTCCCCGGTGGCGGGATGGGTCAGAATGTACCGTGCCTGGAAATGCTCGGTATTGGGTGTCACCTGGAACGACAGGTCCTGTGGGAACTTGCCACGGCCGTAACGCACATGCATGCGGGTGAAGAAGACCTGCCCCCCGCCGTTGTTCGCCCAATCCACTCCCGCCTGGGCGAACTCGTTCGGCATGGGCGGTGGCCCCACGCACGGGTCACACTTCATGCCGTTCCAGCTCGGCGTCACGTTCCATGCGTACTCCAAGGCGACAGCATTGCGGCCCTCACGCTCCCAGTTCTTCGCGAAAAGGTCCTTGTAGAATTCCCCGAAACGTTGCTTCGCGAAGAGCGGGATGTTCCGATCGGAGGGCACCTTCACGGTGCGGTAGTTCACGCATTCCACTCGACCGGTGCGGGTGAACGCATAGACGATCATGTCCTGTACGCCGCTGCTGTTCGCCATGCCCAAACGGATCGGCAGCATGAACTTCTCGCTCTCGAAGCTCACTTGGATCGGACGCAGGAAGTCGAATCCATTGGCTTGCAAGCGCTGAAGATCGACCTTCACCACGAAGAACTTCAGCCCGCTTTTGATGTACGGATCGAGCACCTCATGGGCGGTATCCGGGATCTTGTAGCCATTGTCCACGAGCCAGCGCTTCAGGCCGTTGCTTTCCGTGGCACCAAGGATGAGAATGTCGTACTCCCCCACCGCATACTGTGCTTCAATGGTGACCCCATAATCCTTTTCATTCACCTCACGCAAGGCCGAGGACTTTGCACGTGTGTCCTCAACGGCCATGTCGAGCATGACCTCGGATTCCGCGTACTCCCACTTCCGGCAGGGATTCTCATCGTAGTACTCCACCAGACGTGGCGAACTGTACGCATCCAGTGCCGTGAAGACGCTACGCTCCACTATTCGGATATCACTTTGCTTCAACACGGTGGGCACCGGGACCACCATTGCGAAGTCCTTCACATTGCCCTTGAAGTCGTTGCTCATGGTGATGATGGTGCGCTGACCATCGCGAACGAGTATCACTTCGCTACGGTCATTGAACAAGGTGGCATCCGCGCGGGCCACATAGAATCCGCAGAATGCGGAAGCACTTCCTGCCGCGAGCATCGCGGCGACGGTCAACAGGTGAACGGTTCTCATATCGGGTAGGTTTTGGTTGTCATTTGAGTGCGGCGTCCGGGTTCGTTCGGCATGGGTTCGACCGAGGTCCGGGCCTCCCCCGGAAGCCAGCTGAAAGGCGCTCCTTCGAAGAAGGCGTCGAGCAACGGTGTGAACGCACAAAGCGCGATCAAGGCCCAGATCGGGGCCGTGTGCACATGGGCGAAGGCGCTCATGCCGAAGGCGATCAACGCGATAAGAATGCTCCATGCAATGCGCGCCATCGGGGCATTCGGGGTGGTCCTCGGGTCGGTGATCATGAAGAAGCTGAAGAGCAAGAGGGATCCGTTCATCATGCGATGCGCCCATACGTCCATGCCCCAACCCAGGAACAGCACCGTACGACATAGGTCGAGCGCGGCGAACGTGAGCAGGAATGCAAGGCTCGTATCAATGCGACCCACCCGCAACAGGACCATGAGACCTGCCGCACCCACGAGGAACACCAGCATCGGGCCAGCACCCCACTGACCGGGGCTCACCCATGCGTCACCGGTCAGCAGAATGGCCACCACGATGCCGAGGTTCGCCGGATTGAAGACGTGCTTCCCCCTCACCCGGATCATGAACTTGCTTGCCACCGCTACCGAGGCTCCCAGGACCAAGGTCCACCAATGGCCCGCGTGAAGCAACAGACAGAGCCCCAGCCCCGTGATCAATGCACTCTTCAGCGCGCTCCACGGCAGGCCTTTCCAACGGATGAACAAGGCTTGGACGGCCAACGTGCACGACAAGAGGATCGCATAGCGGTCCCATTCCGCATCCCACTGCAACGCTATCGTTCCGTACACCATGAAGGTGGAGAGGAAGACGATCTGGAAATGCCGTGCATCGCGGCGCAGAAAGCGGAGGGGACGTACGATCAGCTGTTGCATGGTCA
>JAGQVV010000153.1 GCA_020437805.1 Flavobacteriales bacterium | reverse complement strand
GAGGCCGTGCAGCTCTTCGCCAACGACCCCGAGACCAAGGCAATCGTCATGATAGGCGAGATCGGCGGCGACCTCGAGATCCAGGCTGCCAAATGGATCAAAGCGAATTGCAAGAAGCCGGTGATCGGCTTCATTGCCGGTGAAACCGCTCCTGTGGGTCGCACCATGGGCCACGCCGGTGCCATCGTATCCGGTGCCGACGAAAGCGCTGCTGCAAAAAAGAAGGTGATGCGTGAAAGCGGCATCCACGTGGTGGACAGCCCGGCCACCATCGGCGCGAAGGTGAAAGAGGTGCTGGGGTAGGGTTTAGTAGCCGGTTTTCAGCTTTGGGGCCGGGCCAAGCATTGGTTCCCCATAAGCCACGCTGCTTTCGACGAACGGGTTGGAATTCGGCTATGCCGGTGCCATCTTTGATATGCCTTGATGCACGAAAGGATCGGTCCAATATGCATTGCCCAGCGGTGCACCTTGCTGTTCCTGTTGGGTCACTTGGGGCTGTCCGCAAGCTCGCAGCCCTTCTGTGCCATAGACTTGGGGCCGGATATCACCTACAGCGGCAGCCCTGTGCAGATCAACGGTCCGGCCGGGTTCAGTAACTACCTGTGGAGCACCGGAGCGGGTACCACCAACATCACCGTCAACGCCCCGGGGACGTACACCTGCCAGGTCACCTACACCACCGGGAACATGGTCACCAATGGCAACTTCAGTGCGGGGAACACGGGTTTCAGCACGGAATTCAACCACAACTCCGCGCTTACCACGGAGGGCAACTACTGGATCGGTACCAATGCCGCCTCCCATCACCCTCAGTTCTGGGGTACCGGTAGCGGGGCATTCTATATGGCCAACGCCGGTTGGATGCATGCCGGCTATGAGGTATGGTGCCAAACCCATACCGTATGCCCGGGTCAAACCTATGCGCTGAGCTTTCGGGCCATGAGCCTCGCCAGCCAAGGGGCGCCCACCTTGCGCTGGTATGTGAACGGTGAACTCACCTCCATCAACCACCAGACCGTGCTGCCACAGGGCAATTGGCAATACTTCACCACCTATTGGACCGCCCCGGCGGGCACCACCCAAGCGGGCTTCTGCATCGAGATAACCTCCGGGCATGGCATCGGCAACGATTTCGGCCTCGACGACATCTCCATCAGCAGTACCGTGGTCCTCAGCGACGAGGTGGAAGTGCTGGTGAATACGCTCCCCGTGGAACTGTTATCCTTCACAGGTGAGGCCATCTCGGGCCAAAGCCACCTGCACTGGCGTACGGCAACAGAACGGAACAACGACCATTTCCGAGTGCTTCGCTCCGCCGACCTGGTACAATGGGCGGAAATAGCGCGGGTACCGGGCGCCGGGAACAGTCAGGGTATAAAGGACTACCACGCCGTGGACGGTGCGCCCTTGGCCGGTACCAACTACTATACCTTGCATCAAGTGGACCTGGATGGCACCGAAGCCTGGTCTCCTGTGCTGGCCCTTGATCACATGGGGTATGAGCTCTTCTTGAACGGACCCAATCCAGCGCCTGTAGGTATGCCGATCCATTTCAACGGCACGATCGATGACCTGCGCGTGACGGACCTGTTGGGTCGGCACATCCCGTATTCGATGAACGGCAACTCGCTGTCCATCCATACGGGTGTCGGGATCTACGTGGTGACCATACAACGCGGAGCGGCGTTCAGGTCGATGCGCGTAGTATTGGAGTAGATGCGCATCCCGTTCAGGGATCAAGTTGTTGCCTTGTTCAGTAGAAGGGATCGGATAAGATCGCGACGCGGATCACTGGCAACATGCTTGCTGATGCACTTGATCACGATACCGTCGCTTTCGCGTATCCAGGACCCGGATGAGAGGGCATTTGCGTTGGCGCTGCGTTAACTTTCCGACAATGAACATCCTATCCCTTTTGAGGCCCCTTCTTGTCGTTTCCTTTCTATCGGCAACTACTGCGAACGGCCAAATACTTGTCGAACTCGGATACTTCCCCTTCAACGGGATCTTCGCGATATCCGGGTTCGACGATTTCATGTTGACCGGCGCCGGGCATGTGGTGGATGTGACGGATCCGTACGCTCCTCAGTTGGTAGGCAGTGTGAGCGTCGGATCGGGGTCCTCCGTGGTAGTGGACGGACAATATGGCTACTTCGGGACCGGCATGGTCGCTACGGTCAAGGTCGTTGACTTGAGCATACCCAGTGCACCGATCATCACGGGGACGCTTACCCTGCCGAACTCGAGCGGTGTATTCGGGCTCGCGGTGTCGGGCGATGTGCTGTACGCGGCCAACGCCCAGCAGGGTCTGGCCAGCATTGACATCAGCGAACCGTCAATGCCTACGTTGATCCAGCAATTGCCGCTCTCCAGTGCACAGCAAGCGCGAGGCGTCGTTGTGCATGGGAGCTATGCATATGTGGCCGAAGGCAGCGGATTGTTGATCATCGACATAAGCGATCCAGCGGACATGCATGTGATCGGGGGGCTCGGCGAAGGATTTGTTTCCGTCGCGATCAGCGAGGATGACACTCGCCTTGCGGCAGGTCGAAGCGGTGGTGGTGCCAATGTCTTTGATCTTGCAGACCCTGCCTCACCACAGGTGATCTATGACGTTCCCGGGTCGCAGGGCACGGCCCACACTGTGCAGATCCTGGCCGGGAACCTGTATATGAGCGCAGAGCAATTCGGTGTTCGGGTGTACAGCATGGGTGATCTTGGTGCGACCGAGCTGGGCGCATTCGATAATTCCCCGAATGGACAGACCTTCGGGGCTTATGCGTCGGGCGAGCTGATCTTCGTGGCCGGCTTGGTCAACGGGGCAGCGGTCGTCGGTTGGGGGACCGTTGGGGTCAACGTAGAACCCAGCGGGTCCGTTCCATTGAGCTGTTATCCGGTGCCCGCAAGAAACACGCTACGTTGGTCCGGATCTCATAACGTGAAATACAGCGGTGTCAAGGTGATCGACACGAGTGGGCGTTGCGTCCTATCCGCTCGCTCGGTCGATGGGACCATCGACATCAGCAGCTTGTCAACAGGACCATACGTACTCGCAATGGTATACGGTGAAGCGGTGATGGCCACGGCCCGCTTCTTGAAGGAGGAATGAGCGCATTGCTCAGCACGGCTATCTTCGCCACATGGCACTACTACAAGACAAGGTCGCCCTGATCACAGGCGGTTCACGTGGCATCGGCCGGGGCATCGTGGAGCGCTTCGTGCAGGAGGGCGCGGACGTGGCCTTCACGTACATGAGCAACGCGGAGAAGGCCAACGCCCTCGCCGCCGAACTGGCTTCCAGCGGCCGAAAGGTCATGGCCATCCAGAGCGATGCCGCCGACTTCAACGCGGCCCAGAAGGCCGTGGACGATGTGGTGGCCGCCTGGGGCAGGCTCGACGTCCTCGTCAACAACGCCGGCATCACCAAGGATCAGCTGCTCATGCGCATGAGCGAGGCGGACTTCGATGCCGTGATGAGCACCAACATGAAAAGCGTGTTCAACATGACCAAGGCGGTGCTGCGCACGATGCTGAAGCAGCGAAGCGGCAGCATCATCAACATGAGCAGTATCGTTGGCGTGCAGGGTAATGCGGGCCAGGCGAACTACAGCGCGAGCAAGGCCGCGATACTCGGCTTCACCAAGAGCGTGGCCAAGGAGCTGGGCAGCCGGAATATCCGCAGTAACGCCATAGCGCCGGGTTTCATCGAAACGGAAATGACCGCCGCCCTCGACCAGAAGGTGGTGGAGGGCTGGCGCGAAGGGATCCCCCTGAAGCGCGGCGGAAGCCCGACCGATGTGGCCAACGCCTGTGTCTTCCTCGGCAGTGACATGAGCAGCTACATCACTGGCCAAACGTTGAGCGTGTGCGGCGGACTGCTGATGTAGTGCGTTCGATCAAGACGTATGTTGAACCAAACGCGAATGGCATGGGCACATGCACCCATGACCCATTGACCACATGCTCCTTGCGAGCCCGACCTTTGCAACCATGGAGCTGACCACCGCACATTCCCTTTGGTTGGCACCGATGTGCCTGCTGCTGGGTGTGGGCATGGCGCGGGTCCTGTATGCACGCGCCGCTGGGAAGGAGGGTTTCACCAAGGGCATGGCACTGCTCCTTGCGCTGATCCGCACCATGGCCGTTGCCCTTATCGCGTTCTTCCTGCTGGAGCCGATGGTGCGCATCATGGTCCGGGAAGTGCGTAAACCGGTGGTTGTCGTGGCGCACGATGGTTCTTCCTCCATACGGGCCGCCGTCGATCCCGCGGCCCTGCGCGACACCTACGGTACCGAGTTGGAGCGACTCGTGGCCGCGCTGGGCGATCGCTATGACGTGCGCACCTTCACGTACGGGCAAGCGGTGAAGGAAGGACTGCTCCTGGACCAAACGGATGGCCTAACGGACATTGGTGAGATGCTGCGCGAGGTGCACGATCGCTTCAACGGTCCGGACCTGGGTGCGGTGATCCTGGACGGCGATGGGATCTACAACCGCGGCCGCGACCCGCGCATGGATGCCGACCGCTTGGGCGTACCGATCCACGCGATCGCGCTGGGCGATACCACGGTTTTTCCCGATCTGGCCCTGCGCAGCGTGGAGCACAATCGCATCGGTTACCTCGGCAATGAACTGCCCCTGCTGGTGCGTGTGGATGCGCGTCACATGAAAGGGCGAAGTACCCGTGTTTCCATACTGAAGGATGGCAAGGAGGTGGTGGGCAAGGACCTTTCCATCCCCAATGACCCGGCCGTGGTTGAGGTGCCCCTGCTGATCAAAGCGGAACGTGCCGGCATGCAACGATACACGGCCCTGGTGCGCCCGGTGGAAGGGGAGGCCACCGAGGTGAACAACCGCACGAGCATCCTGATCGATGTGCTGGACGACCGGCAGAAGGTTCTGCTGCTGGGAGCCGCACCGCACCCCGACCTCGCAGCCATACGCTTGGCATTGGGTGGGCTCGACGGCTATGCGACCGAACTGGCCTTTGTCAAGGATTTCGACGGTAAGGTGGACGAGTACGACCTGATCCTCCTGCACGACCTGCCCACGTCACGGGATCCGATCACGTCGGTGTTGGAACGGGCCTCCTTGGCCAGCGTGCCCCTCTGCTTCATCCTCGGTGCCGACATGGACTTCAACGCGTTCAACACGCAAGGGGCGGGGGTGTTGGTCTCTTCGGCGCGTGGCTCCTTGACCGACGTACAGGCGACGGTGAACAAGGATTTCACCTTCTTCACCTTGGAACCCGAGCAGCAACGTGCCATCGAGCGTTTCCCACCGCTGCAGGTGCCTTTCGGCCAGTATGAATTGGGGCGTTCGGCCACGGCCCTCTTCCAACAACGGATCGGCATGGTGCGCACAGCGTATCCGCTGGTGGCCTTTTCCCAACAACAGGAAAGGCGCATGGCCGTGGTATGCGGCGAGGGCCTCTGGCGCTGGCGTATCGCGGATCTTGCCATGAACGGTGATCACACGCGCTTCGATCTGCTCATGCACAAGCTGGTTCAGTTCCTGGCGATCAAGGTGAGCAAGGAACGCTTCCGGGTGGAGCACGCACCTCAGTTCTCGGAGAACGAGGCGGTGCTGTTCAACGCTGAACTCTACAACGCCTCCTTCGAGCCGGTGAACGATGCTGAAGTGACGATCCTGCTCAAGGATGAGGACGGACGTGAATTCCCGTACACCTTCAGTCCGGCGGCGGGCAACTACAGGCTGGATGCCGGGCGTTTGCCCGAGGGCACCTACTCGTGGCTAGCACGCACCGAACTGAACGGCCAGCGCTACACGGAGAGCGGTGAGGTGCATGTGCAGGCGCTTCTGGCGGAACAGGTAAGCACCGTGGCGGACCACGGCCTATGGCGCGATCTGGCGGCACGGACCGGTGGCCTGGTGGTGGGGCCTGGCGGTACCGATGCATTGCTGGCTGCCATGGAAGGGCGCACGGACCTTGTGGCTCGTTCGTACGCGCACCCTAGCTTCAGCGATCTGATCGGCCTACGTTGGTTGTTCTTCGTGATCCTCGCGCTGCTCACCGCCGAGTGGGTGATCCGCAGGCGGAACGGATCGTACTGAAGGTGGGGCATGACGCACGATCCGGCCCATACGGAACAAGCTCCGCTCAGGCGACGGCTCCTGCGGAGATCCGCTGTGCTCTTCGTCCTTGCCCTGCTGATCTGGACCGTGCGCTTTCCTATACTCCGTGGCCTTGGGCGCTTCCTGATCCATGCGGATACTGAATGCAGCGCCGATGCGATCTATGTGCTCGGGGGCTCGCCGTACGATCGTGGCACCTACGCGGCGCGTTTGTTGCAGGATGGCTGTGCCCAGATCGCCTATACCACGGGGTCCAACATCCCCAGCGCCTTCATGGCGGAAGGACGAATTCGAACGGAGGCTGATGTAACGCGATCCGCTGCGGTACAAGCGGGGGCTGCGTCCGGCAGTGTTCTTCCGTTCCCATACGGCACCAGCACGTGGGAAGAGGCGGCGGGGGTGCTGTACCATTCGCGTGCGCTCGGTTTTGATACCATCGCATTGGTGACCACGGATTTCCATACCCGGCGTGTGCGCCAGGTGTTCCAACAGCGCTTTGCGGGCAGCGGGATCGCCGTGCGTGTGATCGCCGCCCCGAGCAGTGACTACACCGTGGACGAGTGGTTCCGCAGCGAACAAGGTCTGTTGATGGTGAACAATGAGTACGTGAAGACGCTGTACTACGCGATCACCTACTGAGCACGGTCCAGCACCACACGCTGTACGGCACGCCCCCGCGCATGACGAACGGTGATCAGGTATAACCCAGGAGCCTCGTTCCCGAGTTCGAATGTCTTCTTGGTCGTTCCCGTAGGGATCGTACCGTACACGATCACCCGACCCAGTGCATTCGTAAGGACATAGTGGGAAGGAACATCCATGCGGGAAAGATCCACGGTGAAGGTCCCATCGGATGGGTTCGGGAACACATTGAGGGCTTGGGCATGCTCCTGTTCGGCCACGGATACACCGGTAAGGCAGAAGTCGTCCGTGTTCGATTCCCCGAAGCGCCCATCATTCACCGCATATTCGGTGCCTTGCATGTCCCGGATCACGTACCGGCCTTCGCCAGCATCGCAGCACAGGCCATCGCCGAAGGCATCGTTGATCGTGAAGGTGTAGCAGCCGTTGGTGAGGCAGAAGGCAACACTGTCCACGGTTCCGCCTTGGAAGTCGGCATAAGGGCCGCCGGTATGGAGCGTAGTGCCGATCTCGGAGTCCAGGTGCCAGGTAATGTCCGACCCGTAGTTGTCCAAGGTGAGGATCAAGTTGATGATGGCCGCAGGGACGCTCGCTGTGAAGGTGAAGGTCCAGGTATCGTTGAGCGGGCTCTGGTCTTCGCTACCGTTCGGGGCGCTGGAGCCAACGCTGAGCACGTTCTCACCGGCCAGCACCGGGATCGCCGGTAACGATACGTTCGCGGTCTGGCCGGGCAGCAGGTTCCCGCTCCATTCCTCCAGGTACGCTGGTCCACCGTCCATGCCATAGGTGATCGTGGCGCTGGTCATGATCACCGTTCCGTTGTTCTTCAAGGTGATG
>JAGQVV010000152.1 GCA_020437805.1 Flavobacteriales bacterium | reverse complement strand
CCACATCGGCATCGGTGGCGATCACGATCTTGTTGTAGCGTAAACCCTCCATCCCGTCCTCGATGTTCAAGGCCGCCTGTACCAGATTGAACTCCTCGTTCTCATACACCACTTTCTTCGTGAGACCGTAACAGTTCAGCGGCTTTCCCTTCAGGCTGAACACGGCCTGTAGGTTCACATCACGGCTCTTCGTGATGCTACCGCTGGCGCTGTCACCCTCTGTGATGAAGAGCGTGGTTCCCTCTTTGCGATCGTCCTTCTTCGGGTCGTTCAAGTGGATCCTGCAATCCCGCAATTTCCGGTTGTGCAGGCTGGCCTTTTTCGCCCGCTCACGCGCCAGCTTCCGGATCCCGCTCAACTCCTTGCGCTCCCGTTCGTTGTTGAGGATCCGTTGCTGAAGCACCTCGGCCACTTCGCTGTTCTTGTGCAGGAAGTTGTTCAACTCACGACCGATGAAATCACCCACGAAGGAGCGCATGCTCTGCCCGCCCGGCTCCACCTCAAGACTTCCCAACTTGGTCTTCGTCTGGCTCTCGAACACCGGTTCCACCACCTTCACGCTCACTGCCGCCACGATACCCGTTCGCACATCACCGGCTTCCCAATCCTTTTTGAAGAAGTCCTTGATCGTCTTGGCCACCGCCTCCCGGAATGCACCTTGGTGTGTGCCTCCCTGAGTGGTATGCTGCCCGTTCACGAAGCTGTAGTACTCCTCCCCATAATGGTTCGCATGGGTCAACGCCACCTCGATATCATCACCCTTCAGGTGGATGATCGGATAGAGCGGTTCGCCGTCCATCTTGGTCTCAAGCAGGTCCAAAAGCCCGTTCTTACTTTGGTATTTCTGGCCATTGAAATAGATCGCCAGCCCTGTATTGAGATAGCAGTAGTTCCACAACAAGCGCTCGATGTGCTGTGACCGGAACTGGTAGTTCTTGAACATCTGGTCGTCCGGCTCGAACACGACACGGGTGCCGTTCGCTTCATCCGACCTCACCAGCTTCTCATCCTTCCGGAGCACGCCGCGATCGAACTCCGCCCGCTTCATCTGACCGTCCCGCACACTTTCGATCTTGAAGTATCCGCTCAACGCGTTCACTGCTTTGGTACCAACACCGTTCAGGCCCACGCTCTTCTTGAAGGCCTTGCTATCGTACTTCGCTCCGGTGTTGATCTTGCTCACCACATCCACCACCTTGCCCAGCGGAACCCCCCGACCGTAGTCGCGGACCTCGACACGGGTCCCTTCGATGACCACCTCGATCTTCTTGCCGTGACCCATGACGAATTCGTCGATGCAGTTGTCCAGCACCTCTTTGATCAGTATGTACACTCCATCATCGAAGCTGCTGCCATCCCCCAGCTTTCCGATGTACATGCCCGGCCGCAGCCGGATGTGCTCCTTCCAGTCCAATGACCGGATATTGTCCTCACTGTAGTTCGTCTCGCTCATTACTATCCACCCGGAACCCAAGCCTGACAAGGGTTCTACAGGACCGGGACGAAATTAACCCACGCCATGACCGGCCACGATGGGCGGTTTTCCCGATTATCCACGATCAGGCGGAGTTTTCAACAGGAATGGCCCGGACACCCTCTCGGCCCCAAGGAGCGTGTCCCTGCAAGATGATATCTATGGAAGCTGCTCCTGCACGGTCGCTGTCGCGATCGTGCCACCGATAGTGATCAGGATGACATCGCGGTCGCTCTCCAGACCGGCATACTTCACAAGGCCATCCAAATTGCAATCCTCAGGCAGATATCCACTCACGGTCGCCGTGGCCACGGCGCCACCAATGGCGCTCAGAACAACATCCCTGTCGTTCCCGGAACCGGCATACATGACCTCCGAATTCCCGTTGCTGTTCCCCGCCCACAAGGTGTGTATCGCACCCCTATCGCGGCGTGCATTCGTACCATACGTTGAAACGGAAGAAGAGCGCAGGTCCACGCTCGTGTTCGTTGCGGAAAGAGGGAAAGGAGCCGCTGTAAGCACACCAAGATGGTTCCGATGCCGCAAGGCGATCCTGTAATTACCGGCTGCGGAACAGAATCCGAGCGGTGAGGTGCCGTCCGTAGCGACCACATCACCATCACGCTGGAGCAGTCCGGCCCTGGCTTCCACGATGGTGGTCGGCGTGTTCACATCGCGCAATTCGACCAATACCCAATCCACGATCGCATTCGCGCCACTGACCTGGAATACGGACGCACCGGCACTCGCCGTCCCGTCCACAGCGAAACCCGCTCCCGTGTACGGCTCTCCGGTCGGAATAAGGCCCTGCACACGCAACGAATCGATCATCAAGCCATTGGTGCTCCTGTATGGCCCGTCAAGACAGGCCTGTACCGACAACAGGATCTGTGGAGCCACTTCACATGGAGCTGCCAGTGTGGTGAAGCCTTCCGTCATCGACCACTCCGAAACGCCCCCTTGGGTACCCGCACAAACGGAACGCACCTCAACATCATAAGAGGTCGATGGCGAAAGGCCGGAGAGCGCATATGTCGTGCCGACTATCCCGTTCACCACGACCCACGTACCGGACGAGCTCTCCCTCCAGCGCAGGTCATATGTATTGACCTGCTGGACGGGGAACCAATCCACGGTAGCTGAAGACCAAGTGATCGCCGTGATGCTCGGACGCTCAGGAGCTGCGCAACCCTGAACCGCATATGCACTTATGTTCAGAGCGTAGCATTGGGTCCCGCTGTTCGCCCCGTTGTAGCCGTAAGCATGAACGTGATAGATCCCGGCCGGGGCATTGGGATAAGAGATGAACTCGGACGAACTACCACCATTCTGGGAAATGGCCAATTGTAAGCCCGCATTGTCCAAGAGGCGTACATCAAAGTCCCCTGCCAAATTCGAGAGACCCAGATTGATGTTGCTCGTCGTGGTCAGTGTGAAACGATAATAGTCCACATCGTTGGTCGTGGCGATCAACGCGCTGATGTTCGCAGGTAAGGTGACCCCGGCTGCGGCACCCAAGGAGTTGTTCGGTTCAAGTGTATCCGGACAAGGAAGAGGTGTTGTGAACGTGTAGCTTGGGGAGAACGTCGAACTCGAGGCACTACAGACCGAAAGCACTTGGAATTCGTATTCCGTTCCTTGCGCGAGACCGGAGAGCGCGTACGAATTTCCACTGAGGCCGGTCACCGTGGTCCATGAGCCGCTGCTCGTGGATCTCCACCGCAGCGTGTAGGACTGCGCTCCAATGGAGGACCATGACAACGTGGCCGAGGTCGTCGAAAGGTTCGTGGCGGTCAGATTGCCCGGAGCATCGCACGAGGTCCCGCAAGTGCCCAAGCAGGAAGCTCCGTTCACCGCGTTCACGATGACCGCTGCTGGCTGCGGGCCGAACCCATTGTTGAAGCCGATCCCTACCCCGGAAACGAGGTGACAATAGCTCATGATCGTTCCCTTCACCGTACCGCTCGGGATCGGGCCGTCCGGGCACGAACCTTCAGGGTAACCCGCTGCCGGACCGCAGCCATCGATAGCGGTACCATCGCCATTCCATGCACACGCGTGTGTGTGGCGTGAACCTAGGTTGTGCCCCTGCTCATGGGTCACCACCTCAACGCTCCAACTGTATGTCGGGACGTTGTTGTAGCTGCTATTGATACCACTGTACGCCATGCGTAATCGTGTTTGCCCGTTGCAAAGCGTGTTGAGCCAGGCCACTCCACCGCCACCACCGAACCCCAACAGGTGCGCCATGTCACCATTGAACGAAGTACGGTTCGTACCGAAAAGGGTCAATTGATCACCTGAAGTAGTGCCCGTGTATGGGCTCGGGACATCCCACACGAACACTTCGGACAGGGTGACATCTATGCCATCGTTATCGAACAGGATCGCACTTTGATTGAACAAGCCGGTAACGTAGTTCACCGTATTCACCATATCGCCTTTGTTCAGGAAGATCGGATGGTCCACTTCCCAGTAGTAGCGGACGCAACGGGTGGTACGTGACGCCCCTTGGGTCGTTAGTTGCTCGCCTCGGTACGGTTCACCGGAATCCCGCGTTTCGCAGGTGAAGGGAATGGAACCAAACAGGTCCTGTGTGCGGTAGATCACATGCTTTCTCTCGTTCCCCGTTTCGGTCCGGCCCAGGACCCACTCGTTCTCGGTGTCGTTGATCAGGGCCATCACCTCATTCTCGAAGAAGCTGACCGCGGCAACCGACCCCGCTTTACCACGCACCATGCCACGGTAATGCGCTCCGTTCGTATAGCTCGCCGCGACTCCGCTGGCCAGTGCCACCTTGAACCCGCTCGCGGTGATGTCCGTGCGGATAAGGTCCATCACGATCGACCCGTTCTTCACCGGCACTTCCATGGCCATATGCTCCGGCCCGTCCTGAACGATCGAGATCAGACCTGACGCATTCAGTTCCAATACCGTGGCCTTGCTGACGGCCTTGTTCCACAGTCCATCGGTCGCGCGGTCGGGTACAGCTTTCCCGATGGGATCGACTTCGATAAAGGTCACACCTCGCCGACGCAAGGCCTCAACACGTTCCGACACTTGGCCACTTTGTGCGTGGATATCGGACAAGCCGGACAACAGAATGAGTTGTATCAGAAGGAGCGTTCTGCGCATTGTGCAAGACTAGGGATCAAACGTTTGGAGGCAGCTAAAATTAGGAGGACCGGACTTCAACGTCCATCCTTTTCGATGAACACGTGGTTGCGCCGGATGAACAGTACCGATCGTCAAGGAAGTCCGTGCTATGAATGATGGGATCGGTAACACCCATCAGGCCAGAGGTCCGTTCTCAGGTCCAGCCGCTATCTTTTCGCCGCCATGTTCCACCACGAACGGGGTCTACCCCATCATCCTTAACCGCGCATGCTGATCAATAAGGTCTACGAACGCATATTCAAGATCTGGCGTGTGAAGCGGCTGAAGCGCTTCATGGAGCTCTTCACGCCCAAGCCGACCGACACCATACTCGATGTGGGTGGCTATCCGCAGACCTGGACCGTACTTCCACAAGTGGCGGAGCGGATCGACTGCCTGAACCTGAAGACCTATCCATGGGAACAGGAACAGGATTTCCCTGAACACCGGATCAAGATCATCGAAGGCAACGCCTGTAAGATGCCATATCCTGATAACGCATACCCCATAGGCTTCAGCAACTCCGTGATAGAGCACGTGGGGGATTACGAGGCTCAAAAGGCTTTTGCCCGGGAGATCCTACGTGTGGCACCCAAGGTTTGGGTACAGACCCCCGCGTACGAATGTCCCATTGAACCCCACTACCTCGCGCCCTTCATGCATTGGTATCCGGCTGGACTTAGACGGTCGATCGCCCGATGGTTCACACCTTGGGGGTTGATGGCGAAACCGACCAAGGCGGAGGTGGATGAAATGGTGGACACCACACGATTGCTCACCAAACGAGAAATGCGGGAGTTGTTCCCTGATTGCACGATCATCACCGAACGCATGCTCGGGGTGATCCCGAAAAGCTACGTGGCTTACAGGACCTGAGGGCTCGCCCCTCCATCCTTCCGGGGCGCGCTATCGCGAGGAGCCCCGGGATCCGTAACTGACACCGACCTGCCAAGTGGTGATATAGCTGGGCGATGCCCCCTGTGCGACATCAAGGTTGGACAGCCCCTTCCACAAGCGCACCAATGCTCCGAATCCTTTTGCACCTTCCACTTCCATGCCTAGCACGATGGCCCATTCCAATGTGCGCAGGTCACCGGTCCTATCCAATCCATACGTTTCTGAGGACCCGTCCGGAGCTTCATCCGCTTTCCAGCGTTCGGTCGCCTTCAGCAATATCGATGTGGCCGGTCCGGCTTCCACGCGCAGCCCACTCCACCGATGCAAGGTGAGCAACACGGGCAGTTCAAGACCTTGGGCCCGCATGCTTCGTGTCCCGGAAACACCACCCTGGGATGTGGAGGACCTCCGCGGGTCGAACACGTTCGATGCCGCATAGTAGCCCGTGGTGCTGGAGGAGAACAGAAGTTCGGAACGAACTCCCCAGATCCCGGGAAGATCGAACTGTCTGCCGATACCGATATGATAGCCGACCCCATCGGCCGACCGCCCCGTGCGCGGACCATGATGGGAACCCAAAGGATCGCCCACCCGACTGAAGTTGGCACCACCTTTCACCAACCAGACCCGTGATCGTTGCGCACAAGCGACCGAGGCGAATATGGCCGAGGCAAGGAGAAGGGATGAGCGGTACACCTTGCCATCAACGCCGGAGCAAAGCGATCCTTGCGCAGCGCTGGATCAAACGTTGAACAGGAAGTGCATCACGTCCCCATCCTTCACTATATATTCTTTGCCTTCCACGCGCAACTTGCCGGCAGCACGGCACGCGGCCTCACTGCCCAAAGTAACGAAGTCGTTGTAGCTCATCACCTCGGCACGGATGTATCCTTTCTGGAAATCGCTATGGATGACTCCGGCTGCTTCGGGGCCGGTATCCCCTTTCCGGATGGTCCATGCACGCACCTCCTGAACGCCTGCCGTGAAATAGGTCTGAAGGTCCAAAAGGTCATACGCCGCATGGATCAGCTTGTTCACACCGGGTTCCTCAAGGCCCATGTCGGCCAGGAACATCTCACGCTCCTCCGGTGTGTCAAGTGATGCGATCTCCGCTTCGATCGCCGCGGTCACGAATATGACCTCTGCATTCTCGTGGGCCACAGCGGCCTTCACTTGCTCCACGTACGCATTCCCCGTTGTGGCACTTCTCTCATCCACATTGCACACGTACATGACGGGCTTGGTGGTCAGGAGCTGGAATTCGGTCAACAATGCCGGGTCATCGTTCTCAGTGATCCCTGCACGCGCACTTTCCCCTTTCAATAGATGTCCACGGATGCGGGAGAGCAGCTCGAACCGGCGCTTCGCCTCCTTCTCCCCGATCTGCGCCTGCTTCTCGACCTTCTTCAAGCGGGCCTCCACGGTCTCAAGATCCTTCAATTGTAGTTCGATATCGATCACTTCCTTGTCTCGCACCGGGTCCACATTGCCGTCCACATGCACCACATTGGGGTCATCGAAGCACCGCAGCACATGCAGGATTGCATCGCACTCGCGGATGTTCCCGAGGAATTGGTTGCCCAATCCCTCTCCTTTGCTGGCCCCTTTCACCAAACCTGCGATATCCACGATCTCCACCGTCGTGGGAATGATGCGTTGCGGCTTGACCAATTCGGCAAGCTTGTTCAGGCGCGCATCCGGTACGGTGATCGTACCCACATTCGGTTCGATGGTACAGAACGGAAAGTTGGCCGCTTGCGCCTTCGCGTTGCTCAGACAGTTGAACAGGGTGCTCTTGCCCACATTGGGCAGGCCGACGATGCCGCATTTCAAAGCCATGGTTCCGAATATCGGGCGGCGAAGGTAGCCCTCCACGTGGAGCAATGGTAGGAAATGGAACAGGGACCCGAAGGCCCCTGTTCCGAACGCGACCGGTCCAAAACCAAAAGCCCCGGTCCTTCCTCAGACATGCCAACCCGCCCTTTCGTTGCTTGGAACTTGCACAGGCATGTTGATGCGGACCCTTCGCTTCGTGCACAGCACGAGACCGGGATCGCGATCCGGTCCACTTATCAAAAGTTCTACACACGGCCCAATGTCCACGGGCCTTCCGTCTACTTTTGAGGCCTCCCGAAACAGCGCTCCAACGATGCCGAACCAAACCTCCGAACAGGTAGATAGCAAGACATCCATCAAGGAATTGGAGCGTATCGCCAGCCAGGTCCGTCGCGACATCGTTCGGCAGGTACATGGTGTCCAAAGCGGTCACCCTGGTGGCTCCTTGGGCTGTGCGGACTTCCTGACCGCCCTGTACTTCAGCGTGCTGCACCATGACCCGAAGAACTGGGAAATGGACGGTGTGGGACAGGACCTGTTCTTCTTGAGCAACGGACACATCAGCCCGGTTTTCTACAGCGTGTTGGCCAGAAGTGGCTACTTTCCGGTGGGTGAACTGTCCACGTTCAGGAAGATCAATGGGCGTTTACAAGGACACCCTACGACCCATGAAGGGCTACCTGGCGTGCGCATGGCAAGCGGTTCATTGGGGCAAGGGTTGAGCGTGGCGATAGGGGCTGCGTTGGCCAAGAAGATGAACAACGACGAACATATCGTATACACACTGCACGGGGATGGCGAATTGCAAGAAGGCCAGATCTGGGAAGCCGCAATGTTCGCCGCCGCCAAGAAGGTGGATAACCTGATCAGTACCGTTGACCACAACGGACGACAGATCGATGGGGATGTGGAGGACGTGCTCCCGTTGGGAGACCTCAAGGCGAAATGGGTCGCATTCGGCTGGGATGTTCTGGAGAGCGAAGGCAATGACATGCAGGCCGTGATCACCGCGCTGGGCGAAGCCAAGGGTCGGACCGGAAAAGGCAAGCCAGTGATGATCCTGATGCGCACTGAAATGGGACAAGGCGTCGATTTCATGATGAACAGCCATGAGTGGCATGGCATTGCTCCGAACGACGATCAATTGAACGCTGCCTTGGCACAATTGGAGGAGACCCTGGGGGATTATTGAGGGGATGAAGCTGATCGGCACGCTTTTCCCGTTGCATGGTGGGATCAAACCACCGAACGAATGATGCATTCCGGTCGACCGCTATCACCGATCACTTGCCTGCTCGTTGCTCTTTGCGTCGTATGGGGAACGGATGAAGCCAATGCCCAGGACCCGGCGAGCATTCCGCAACCGCCATTAACGCGCATGCTCTTCGTCATGGACGCGAGCAACAGCATGAACGCGTTCTGGGGCAACCAGCCCAAGATCAATACGGCTCGTGAGTTGCTCTTGGATGCGATCGCGAAGCTCGAAGGCCAACCGGACCTGGAACTCGCATTACGATTGTACGGACACCAGACCCCTATCCAACCCGGAAAACAGGACTGCGATGACACGCGACTTGAGGTACCGTTCAGCGCGAACAGCATACCGGCCATGCGTAGCACCCTTAACGGGCTCCGATGCCTTGGTACCACGCCGATCGCCCGGTCCTTGGAGCGCGCCGCGGGCGATTTCCCGGCGAAAGGGTCCGACGGCGGAAGGACAGTGCGGAACGTGATCATACTCATCACCGACGGGATCGAGGCCTGTGATGAGGATCCATGTGCGGTCAGCCGGGCTCTCCAAGCAAAAGGCATCGTGCTGAAACCCTTCGTGATCGGCGTAGGATTGGATGACGCGCAGAAGTACGCCTTGAAGTGTGTGGGGAACTACTTTGATGCAAGCACCCCCGAACTGTTCGAGCATGTGCTGAAGGTGGTGGTGACCCAGGCACTGAACAGTACCACCGCTCAGGTGAGCCTGATGACACAGGACGGAAAGCCTATTGAAACGGACGTGCCGGTGACATTCCATGATCAGCGTACCGGGCAGATCCGCGAACACATGGTGCATACGATGAACGACCGCGGCCTGCCGGACACCTTGCACATCGATCCGGTGTACACGTACAAGGTCGTCGCACACACGCTCCCACCATCGGTGCGTGAGAATGTGGTGGTCAAGCCGGGGATCCACAACATCATCGCGGTGGACGCCGGGCTCGGCACGTTGCGGATCCGAATGGGGGCTGGACCATCGGACGGGATCGAAGTGAGCGTGGTGGTGCGACGCAGCGGTGAGTTGAACACTTTGCATGCTCAGAACGTCGGTAGCGAACAGCGGTACAGAACAGGATCGTACGATCTTGAAGTGCTCACCCTGCCGCGCCTAATGATCCCCGATGTGCGGATCGAGCAAGGTCGTATTACGGATATTGCGGTACCGCGTACCGGGGTGCTGAACATACAACCGGCCACGCCCGGACCCGGGGCTGTTTTCGAGAAGAAGGATGACCAGCTTTCCTGGGTCGCCGACCTTGACCCCACGGCGGCCTCTGCTCAGTTCCGCTTGCTGCCGGGGAACTACCAGGTCATCTACCGAAGCCGTAGCGCACGCAGCACCGAATTCTCCATCACCAAGGACGTCACCATCGAAAGTGGTCGGTCCTCCACAATCAATTTCTAAGTGATCATGAGCTTCCCTGTTCTCGACCAAAAGGATACCCGCAGCGGATTCGGCGCAGGCCTCCACGAACTCGGTAAGAAGGACAAGAACGTCGTTGCACTATGTGCCGACCTGACCGGGTCACTGAAGATGGACGCCTTCAAAAAGGACTTCCCGGAGCGCTTCATCCAAGTTGGCATCGCAGAAGCGAACATGATGGGCATAGCGGCCGGTTTGACCATCGGTGGCAAGGTCCCATTCACCGGAACCTTCGCGAATTTCAGCACGGGCCGGGT
>JAGQVV010000151.1 GCA_020437805.1 Flavobacteriales bacterium | reverse complement strand
GAGCTGCTGCTGGGCGCCTTGGCGAGCTGCACGGCGATCACCCTGCGCATGTATGCCGACCGCAAAGGCTGGGTGGTGCCACACATCGGGATCACGGTGAGCATGGACCGCACGCAGGATGGTGCCAAGGTGGACACGAAAATGACCATACACGTGGAGTTGCCCAAGGACCTGAGCGATGAGCAACGCACGCGCTTGGTGCAGATCGCGAAGGCCTGCCCTGTGCACCGTACCTTGGAGAACCCCATCCAACTCAACGCAGTATCGGCATGAGCAAGGAACACGGCTACTCGAACGGCGATCTCACCATCGTTTGGAAGAAGGACCTCTGCATCCACAGCAAGAAATGCTGGAAGGGCTTGGGCGAGGTGTTCAAACCCGGCGAACGGCCGTGGATCGTGCCGGCAGGCGCCAGCACGGAGCGGATCAAAACCCAGGTGGACCAATGCCCCAGCGGTGCATTGAGCTACCGCATGAACGATACTGCGGATGTGACCCCGGTGGGTGCGACACGTCCCAAGGTGGAGATCGCGAAGGACGGTCCGATCCTGATCAGAGGGGAGGTGGAAGTACAGCACCCCGATGGACGTGTGGAAGTGCGGGAAAAAGTGACGGCCTTGTGCCGCTGTGGAGGATCGGCCAACAAGCCGTATTGCGATGGCAGCCACCGCACCAATGGATTCGTTGGTTGACGAACACCATGTGGTGGATGCAGAAGTAGTGAAAACACAAGCGTCGCCTTTGCTGAAGGGCTAACTTTGCACCCCCAGAGATCGTTGCTCCAGCCATGATGATCCATCAGGACCCCTCCCGCGTCCCCCTGAGCCCCGCGCAAAAGGCACGGCGGATCAATATGAATCCGGACCTCTACGGGACCTTCGCCGAGATCGGAATGGGCCAGGAGACGGTGCGGCACTTCTTCCGCGCCGGCGGTGCTTCGCAGACCATTGCGAAGGCGATGAGCGCCTATGACAAGGACTTCAGCAACGCCATCTACGGGCCCGAACCCGGCAACCGCTTCGTGTGCGAGAGTCGCCTGAAGAACATGTTGAGCCATGAGTTCGGCCTTATACAAGAGCGCCTGAACCGTAAGGACCACCCGACCAAGAAATTCTTCACCTTCGCCAATACCGTTGCGGGCAGCACCTTCGAGCATCCGCACAGCGGGCATGGCTGGATCGGTGTGCGCTTCCAAGCCGCCCCCCAGGAGCCCACGAACGATGTGATCATCCACGTGCGCTTGCACGATCCGGACATCAGCCTTCAGCAGGAAAGTGTCGGGATCATGGGGGCGAACCTCTTGCATGGATGCCTTTTCAATCATGCGGACCCCAACGAGATCATGACCTCGTTGTACGACAACGTGAGCCGGCACGTGGTGGAAGTGGACATGATCCAGATGAACGGCCCGGTGTTCCAACAAGTGGACAACCGTCTGTTGAGCTTGCAGTTGGTGAAGCGCGGTTACACCGATGCCGTGCTCTTCGGCCCTGACGGCCAGAACCTGCAGGCCAGCGAAACGCTGTACAAGAAGAACATCCTGGCCATCCGCGGTAGCTTCCGCCCGGTGACCAAGGTGAACATCGACATGATCATGAACGGCTACAACATGTTCATCAAGGAACATCGTGTGGACCGTCAGAACCTGCAAGTGCTCTTCGAGATCACCTTGAACAACCTGCGCTCCGATACGGGCGATGTGGACGAGAAGGATTTCATCGATCGTGCCGACATCCTGTGCTCGCTGGGCC
The DNA here is from genome assembly GCA_020437805.1 of Flavobacteriales bacterium. Lineage (GTDB taxonomy): Bacteria > Bacteroidota > Bacteroidia > Flavobacteriales_F > PHOS-HE28 > PHOS-HE28. The sequence continues at coordinate 211 of JAGQVV010000151.1, read as the reverse complement.
AGACGGTGCTGATCAGCAATTATCAGGAGTACTACAAGCTGGTGGAATACTTCAGCCGCTACACCAAGGCGCGCATGGGCCTGATCATGGGGGTGAACAACCTCGAGGATGTGTTCGACGAGAAGTACTACCGCCACTTGAACGGTGGTATGCTGGAAGCCTTCGGTATCCTCTTCACCCGCGACCTGAAGATCTACATCTACCCGAGCCG
>JAGQVV010000150.1 GCA_020437805.1 Flavobacteriales bacterium | reverse complement strand
GGATCTCCATGGTGCGGGCATCGATATGGGGTTCAAGTGCGTCGAAAGCATAGGGTAGCTGGGGAAGGGTAAAGGCCATTTTCGTCGGTTTCTTATTGTTATTGGTCGAAAGGTTCCCGCGAAGGTAACCAGAACTTGAACGGTCAGTTGCAGGAATGGAACATAGGTCTACCTTTGCGCCCACTTTCACCCAACAAGTACACCGAAATGATCAAGAAGTTCGCAATGCTGGCCACGATGGCAGCCTTGTTCGTGGCCTGCAGCAGCAGCACGACCGAGACGATGGAGAACAACGCCGAAGAGGCCGCGAACTCCGCTCAAGAGATGATGGACCAAGCTGCCGCCGAGGCTGAAGCTGCCGCCGCTGAGGCTGCCGCCGCTGCTGAAGCTGCCATGGATACCACCGCTGCTGCCGTTGAAGGCGCTGTGGACGCTGCCCAAGAGGCGGTTGCTCAATAAGACCGAAGTACATCGTACGAAAGGGGCCCTCGGGCCCCTTTCGTCGTTTCCGTTACGAGGTGATCAGGGGGTCAGGGTCTCGACCGCTTTTTTCGCTTCGCGGAAAGCAGCGTCCTTTTCCAGTAGGATCCGGTAGTATCCGTCATCACCCCACACATTTCGTGCGATCCCGGCCTTCAGGCGGATGGCGATCTGCTCTCTGGAACGTTCAGCATCATCCTCCCGCACTTCTATCCCATGGGCCACGGCCGTGCCCTTCAATTCGTCCAACAGCCCATTGCCCACGGTGTAACGTTGCGCGAATTCGGTGGAGCTCCCGTATTTGGAGCGCAGCTTGTCCCGCTCCCGGTCGGCCACATCGAAGGAGAACTGGTTCAGCAGGCCGGAGAAGAACAGTTCCGTAAGGTAGGCCGAAACCTCCGCGGTATCCGTCGGCACGAAGATGTCCGGCACCACCCCGCCTCCCCCGTATACAGTACGTCCCTTGAGCGTCCTGTATGCTTGACTGCTGTCCGTGGGAACGCTGTCCGCGCTGAACAACTCGCCATGGCCCGCGCGTTCGCTGAACTCGTCCATGTAATCGATCCCCTCACCATAGGGACGCTGGATGGAACGGCCGCTAGGGGTGTAGTAGCGGGCCGTCGTGATCCGCACGGCGCTACTGTCCGGTAGTGGCACATGTTCCTGAACCAAGCCCTTTCCGAAGGTCCGTCGACCTACCAGAATGCCGCGGTCATTGTCCTGTACGGCTCCGGCGATGATCTCGCTCGCACTCGCCGAGCCTTCATCGATCAATACCGTCAGCGGTATGGATTCATAGTCCCCGGTCCGTGTGGCAATGGCATCCTGGCGTGGGGAGTTGCGCCCTTCCGTGTAGACGATCGCTTGGCCGTCCTCCAGGAATTCATCCGCAAGGCTGATCGCCGATGTCAGGAAGCCTCCGCCGTTGCCACGAAGGTCCAGCACCAGGCGCTTCATGCCTTGGCTCTTCAAGGCATCCGCTGCCGCAAGGAATTCCGCATGCGTGTTCTTCGCGAAACGCACCAATTTGATGTACCCTGTTCCGTCCGCATCCAGCAGGCTGGCAGCCACGCTGTTGATGGGGATCACCCCGCGTTCGATCGGCACATCGAAGGGTTTCGGTTTGCCATGCCGAAGGATGCCCACGACCACGGTACTGCCTTTCGGCCCGCGGAGGTTCTTCATCACCTGATCGTTCGTGACGCCGATACCGGCCAAGGGAATACCATCTGCAGAGATGATACGATCGCCGACCCGGATGCCGACCGACGCGCTCGGTCCGCCTTCGATCGGGGAGATCACGACCACGGTATCACGCTGGATCGCGAACTCCACGCCGATGCCGTCGAAGCTGCCTTCCAGTGGTTCTTGAGCAGCACGGATCTCCGCGGCACTGATGTAATAGCTGTGCGGGTCCAAGCGCTGGAGGATGTCCTGCAGCACCTCGTCGACCAGCGCATTCTTCTCCACGGTATCCACGTATTGCCGATCGATCAGGTCCAGCACCTGCCCGATCTTGTCCGCCGCCCGCGGTTGCCTGAATTGGAATACCGTGAGCGGACCACCTTCGGTGGATCCCATATCCCGGCCGATGAAGAGACCGAGCACCAAGCTCAAGGCCAAGAGCAGAGGATAGAAGGGGGAGACGTTGCGCCTGGGTGCTGCCATGCTACTCGGGTTGCAATTGGGTCACCAAAAGGCCACCGCGGCGAAGCAGGTCAAGGCCGGCAGGGTCCTTATATGCATCAAGGTACACAAGACGTTTGATGCCGGCTTGAAGGATGAGCTTGCTGCATTCCTTACAAGGGGAGTGGGTCAGATACAATGACGCGCCGCGCGCATTGTTCGTGCTGCGGGCCACTTTCAGGATCGCGTTGGCCTCGGCATGCAACACGTACCACAGCGTCAGGCCCGCCGCGTCCTCACAGTCGTTCGAGAATCCGGTAGGCGTGCCGTTGTAGCCATCGCTGATGATCATGCCTTCCTTAACGATCAAGGCTCCCACCTTCTTGCGTGTGCAGTGGCTCAACTTGGCCCATTCCAGGGCCATCTTCATATAGGCCCTATCGTAGCGTTCCTGCTTGACCGGGTCGGCGTGTACGATGGAATCCTGTGCGATGGACATGGTGCGAATGCCACTGCGGCCGCACGAGGCGGCCGCAGTGTGAAAGTACCCAGGGCGGGACTCGAACCCGCACGACTTGCATCACTGGTGTTTGAGACCAGCGCGTCTACCGATTCCGCCACCTGGGTAGGTGTTGGGGCGGCAAAGATAGTGGGTTAGAGCTTTCCCAACAGCCCCTTCAGGTCCACCTTCTCACTGACGATCCGATCCAGATCGACAATGGCCACACGCTCCTGTAGCATGGTGTCACGATCACGAAGTGTCACCGCGTCATCATTCAATGTGTCGTGGTCCACGGTAATGCAATAGGGCGTTCCGATCGCATCCTGGCGGCGGTATCGCTTACCGATGCTGTCCTTATCGTCGTACTGGCAGTTGTGCGAGAGCTTCAGCGTGTCGATGATCGCGCGGGCTTTTTCAGGCAGACCGTCCTTCTTGATCAACGGCATCACTGTCACTTTCACCGGGGCGATGGGAGCAGGGATCCGCAACACCACGCGTTCCTCTCCATTGGCGAGCTTTTCTTCTTCGTAAGCGGCGCTCAGCACGGCCAGGAACATGCGGTCCAGGCCGATCGACGTTTCCAGCACGTACGGCACGTAGCTCTCGTTGGTCTCGGTATCGAAGTAGCGCAACTTCTTTCCGCTGTGCTCCTCATGTGCGCCGAGGTCGAAGTCGGTACGGCTGTGGATGCCTTCGAGTTCCTTGAAGCCCATGGGGAACTTGAACTCGATGTCGCACGCGGCGTTGGCGTAATGCGCCAACTTGATGTGGTCGTGGAAGCGATAGTTCTCCACAGGCAAGCCCAGGGCGCGGTGCCAAGCCATGCGCTTCTCCTTCCACGTGTCGTACCACTCCAGCTCTGTGCCGGGCTTGATGAAGAACTGCATCTCCATCTGTTCGAACTCCCGCATGCGGAAGANCGCGCCACGATCTCATTGCGGAAGGCCTTGCCGGTCTGTGCGATCCCGAAGGGCAGCTTCATGCGCGCGCTTTTCTGCACGTTCAGGAAGTTCACGAAGATGCCTTGCGCGGTCTCAGGCCGCAGGAATATGGTGCTGCTCTCGCCGCTCACGCTTCCGAGCTCCGTAGCGAACATCAAGTTGAATTGACGCACTTCGGTCCAGTTGGCGGTTCCGCTCACCGGACATTTGATCTCCTCGTCGATGATCAGTTGGCGTACCCCTTCCAGATCGTTCGCATCGAGGACGGCCTTCATGCGACCTTCCACCGCATCGATCCGGTCCTGGCTGCGCTTCACGTTCGGGTTGGTGGCGCGGAACTGCGCCTCGTCGAAGGCGTCGCCGAACTTCTTCTTCGCCTTCTCGATCTCCTTCGTGATCTTGTCGGCATACTTGGCCATATGGTCCTCCAACAGGACGTCGGCACGGTAGCGCTTCTTGCTGTCCTTGTTGTCGATCAACGGATCGTTGAATGCATCCACGTGTCCGCTGGCCTTCCACACGGTCGGGTGCATGAAGATCGCGCTGTCGATGCCCACGATGTTCTCGTTGAGCTTGGTCATGGCCTCCCACCAGTACCTGCGGATGTTGTTCTTCAGCTCCACGCCGTACGGACCGTAGTCGTAGGTGGCGCTGAGGCCGTCGTAGATCTCACTGCTTTGGAACACGAAGCCATACTCTTTGGCGTGGCCTATCAGGGTCTTCAGAAGGTCTTCCTGGTTGCTCATGGCGTGTGCGAGCGCCTTGGAATGCTTTGGCGACGCGGGCGCAAAGATGAGGGATCGCCGGCTTTGCCCTATTGCGATCACATGGCGGTCCTTGGCTTGAAACAACGGTCGGCACAGCAAGGGGATCCGCCGTGGTATCGTGGTGGCATGAGCTTCGCAGGGCATGTGATGGACATGATCTCCCGGATCAAGGCCAACCAGGCTCGGCGAAGGGATCCATTCGACAGGGATGTCAAGGTCCGGGCTCGTCAGTTGCGGCCGGAACTTCTGGAACCATGTCCGCCCGAGGTACTGGCGGCCATACGGTCAAGAGCGGAACAGCAACGGTCTCGGACACATAGGATCCAAGCCGTGGTGTTCGCCGCGCTCGTTCTCATCAAGGTGCTCCTGCTCTGTCTCTTGTGATGAAGCCCCGTAGCTTCGCGCCGCATGATCGAGCACCGCAACACGCTTATCAGCGAGGACCTTTTCGAGAAACGCTTCGTTTGTGACCTGAATGCATGCAAGGGGGCATGCTGCGTGGCCGGCGAAAGCGGTGCGCCGCTGGAACAAGAGGAAGCAGACCTGTTGAAGGAGCTATGGCCGAGGATCAAGCCGTACATCCCGGAGAAGGGACAGCAGGCCATCGAGGCGCATGGCGTGAGCGAGATCGATGATGACGGCGACCTGGTGACCACGCTGGTGGAAGGCAGGAAGGAATGTGCATTCACTGTGTTCGATGAAAGGGGCATTGCCCTATGTGGCGTCGAAAAGGCTTGGAAGGACGGTGCCATCCCCTTCCGCAAGCCGCTCAGTTGCCACCTCTATCCGATCCGTGTTGTAAAGCTCGCCGAGCACGATGGCCTCAATTACCACAAGTGGCCGATCTGCAAGCCGGCCTGCGCATGTGGCGCGAAGCTGGACGTGCCGGTCTACCGCTTTTTGAAGGACGCCCTGATCCGTGCGTACGGCGAGGATTGGTACGTCGAGTTGGAGGAGATCCAAGAGGCGTGGTCGAAGCGTTGAGCAGCACACTTTTTCGTCGATCCGCAACGCGTTGATGATGATCGGCCCGGAGGTCGGCGATGCGCGATGCAAGGTGTCCTTCCTGCATCGTAAGGTGGCCGCCGGAATGTGAAGGCGGCGACACCGGAAGGGTCCTGATAACGGCGCTATCCGACGACTTTGGATGGCTTATCGCCCTACGGCCGTGGGCTTGCCGCGTTGTTAACCGATCGTGAAAAGAATTGTCTTGCACGGATCGATCCTCGATCCCTCCCACGATCCACGCACCTATGCGGGTCGTGTTGAAAACTACGGAAACATGATCGCCCTTCGGCCTTGTCCAAGCTTTCCATCGGGTCCATTTTTGTAACCCGATGACAGCGCATCGTTCGTGGTCATCGGAACCAGTGAAAAGTCGTGTGATCCAAGAAATGGGGCCTTCCCCTGAAGGGGAGCCATTCCCCTGACCGAACCGAGAAAACGAGAACGCCATGAGCACCAAGAGCCACGAAAGTCAGATGAGCATGGAGGACATCCTCCCAGCGAACGTCGAAGCAGCGAACGAGCCATTGCTCAAGGAGAACAAGGACCGTTTCGTGATCTTCCCGATCCAGCACGACGACATCTGGCAGTTCTACAAGAAGCACGAGGCCAGTTTCTGGACGGCCGAGGAGATCGACCTCCACGCAGATCTGGTGGATTGGAACGATAAGCTGAACGATGACGAGCGATACTTCATCAAGCACGTGCTGGCCTTCTTCGCAGCGAGCGACGGCATCGTGAACGAGAACCTTGCCGAGAACTTCCTCCACGAAGTGCAATACACCGAGGCGCGCTTCTTCTACGGGTTCCAGATCGCCGTGGAGAACATCCACAGCGAGACCTACAGCCTGCTCATCGACACCTACATCAAGGACCCGATGGAGAAGGACAAATTGTTCCACGCCATCGATACCTTGGACTGCGTGAAGAAAAAGGCCGATTGGGCCTTACGCTGGATCGACAAGGGCAGCTTCGCCGAGCGCCTCATCGCCTTTGCGGCGGTGGAGGGCATCTTCTTCAGCGGCAGCTTCTGCAGCATCTTCTGGTTGAAGAAGCGAGGCCTTATGCCGGGCCTCACCTTCAGCAACGAACTGATCAGCCGGGATGAGGGCCTGCACTGCGATTTCGCGTGCCTGCTCTACAACAAGCACATGGTCAACAAGCTCAACAAGAAGACCGTGGAGAAGATCATCATGGACGCCGTGGAGATCGAGAAGGAGTTCGTGACCGACGCCCTGCCCGTGAACCTGATCGGCATGAACGCCA
>JAGQVV010000149.1 GCA_020437805.1 Flavobacteriales bacterium | reverse complement strand
TGGATGGTCAGCACATGGTCCTGCAGTTTCAAAGCCTTGATCGGGTCGAACCAAGTCTTGAAACTCTGCTGGCTTACGTTGTCCTTGATCACTTCCAAGCACCGTTCCCAGATCTTCTCGTGGTCCTTCTTCATGGATGGGTCAGCGAGTTTGTGGGGTGGTACTGGTGGGTTGCTCTTCCGATCGGTTGCCGTTGATGATCAAGGCTCTTTTCGGATAGGGGGCAAATATGTGCCGAAGAAAGTGAATAAAAAAGGTGGAGTTCACTTGACGGCATCAAAATTTTTACAGTGGGTCCGAGGGATAGGTCGTGCGCTGCAACCCTTGCCCGGCGCGGATTTGCGAAGTGGTCCGGCAGCGGGTGCGGGATGGCGTTGGGCCTGGGACCTGCTTCGGGTCGGTCTTCGGGTGGTTGCTGCATCCGCATGTCCTTCTTCGTTCTTCGCGGCCTTGAAGGTACGCCCTTCGAGTGGCACCATGCAAACCGTTCTCGCCTACGGACCTGCGGCACGTAGCATTTACTTTCACCGCATGATCACACACGACACGAAGGTCCGGGTACGCTACGGGGAGACCGATCAGATGGGGTACGTGTACTACGGCGACTATGCCGAATACTTCGAGGTGGGTCGCGTGGAAGCCTTGCGAAGTCTCGGCTTTGCATATCGAAGATTGGAGGAGGAAGGGGTGATGCTACCGGTGCATTCCATGCAGGTCACCTACCACCGGCCAGCCCGCTATGATGATCTGCTCACGATCCGCACCATCATTTCGGAGCTCCCAACGGTGCGGATCACGTTCCGCTACGAGGTGTGGAACGAGGCGGATGAACTCTTATGTGAAGCGGCAACGACCTTGGTGTTCGTTGATCGCGGAACCATGCGCCCTTGTCGGGCCCCTGGATCATTCTCGGCCGCTATGGCCGAGCACTTCATGGGTCAGTGAGGCTCGACCTCGATCCCCAGCACGGACCATTTCGGGCGCAGGCGTACGGTGCTGCCTTTGGGCAGGTCGATGACCAACTCACAGGAATCGGTGAATCGGCTTTCCACAATGGTGCCCTCATTCCCGACCACATCGGCCTTCACGCCATCGATACGATCATATCCACATCGGATGATGGCTCGTTCCATCACGAGCTGTTCCTTGATCCCCGCCTCTGCCAACGCCATTCTTGCGGCCTCACCGTAGGCGTGCACGAGCCCTGCCTTCCCGAGCAGTGTTCCTCCGAAGTACCGTACCACGATCACCGCTGCGTGGCTCAGCTCCAGCGATCGGATACGACGCAATATCGGTTTCCCTGCTGTGCCGCTGGGTTCCCCTGCATCGTTCGTGCGGTATTGCTCCCCGGCTTCTCCCAGCACCCAGGCATAACATGAATGGCGAGCGGATGGATGCTCCTTCTCGAACAAGGAGAGGTGCTCCTTGAATCCATTCTCATCCGGAATGGGGAACGCTCGTGCAATGAATTTGCTGGCCATCTCCCTATGGGTGACTTCGGTGGTACCGACCAAGGTGCGGTATCGATCCGCGCTCATCCTTTGGAGGTATATAAGAGCAGAAGCGCGATCACGGCAAAGCCGATCCCGATTCGCTGCAAGGTGTTCACCGTTTCTCGGAACAGTACCACCGAGCCCAGTGTTCCGATGAGGATGACACCTATACTGATCAGAGGGAACACCCGGCTCGCGGGCAGCCCGCTCTGCGCCAACGCACGTACCACGAAGAGCAACGTGCCGTAGTTGAATACGCCGAGCAATGCTCCGCCGATCCAAACAGCGGGGATATTGAAGGATCGGGCCCCTTCTCCACCAATGACCATGGCCATGCTGAGCATGCCGGCCACTGCCAAGGCAAGTGTCGGAAAAACGGCCTCCGTATCCGGGACCAAGAGGAAGCGCTGGACCGCATTGATACTGATGTCGATCGCTGCTGTTCCGATGAAGAGGACGAAGGGGAGTTTCCATTCGATCCGCTGGCCGGGAGCGGACTTCGTAGAAGCACCGAGCAGCACACCAACAACGGCGAAAGCGAGGCCGGACCATCCCGTTATCCCGGGCTCTTCGTGGTACATCACCACCGCGAACAGTACGGTCAGTACAAGGCTCATCTTGCTGGCGACCGTGCTCGCTGCCACTCCGGCGCGCTGTGCTGTTCTCCCGGTCAGGAAGAAAACACCCACGAACAGTATCCCTATGGCCAAACTGGGCCACCATAACCCGGCCAGGTCCGCTGCTTTCCACGGCTGGGCATAGGCGGTACCCAATGCTGCTGCGATCACATAATTCACCGCGATGGAAGGCATCAATGGGATCCGCCGCTTGTCGAACACCTTGAACAGGAGGAAAAGGAAAGCCTGAAGGAGGGCAGCGGCGAGGATCAGTCCCATCGCGCCACGTTCAATAAGCTCGCGTTCATTGGCGAGGCTGGGTTCACATGAAGGTCGATCCGGTCATCGCCGATCGTTCGTGTAGCTGTCACGGGAACTTGGACCTTGGGTTCCACCGTGCCCTTCCTGAACAGGATGTTCCCCGTGATGACACGTGCCTCATCCCATATACCTTGATCCAGGAAATGCCGGTGCATTTCCGCCCCACCTTCCACGAGGACCGAACGGATCGAACGTTGGTGGAGTTCGCTCAGCAGGCGTCGGAGCGGATCTTCGTTCGCGCCGATCAGGACCTGGTCCACGGACAGCTCCGGTCGAGCATGCGCTGTGAAGAGCAATGTCCGTGCATCCTTTCCAAAGACCTTGCTGCTGGTGGGAGTGATGCCTTCTCGATCGAGCACGACACGCAATGGATGTGGGCCTTTCACATGCCGCACGGTCAAGGAAGGATCGTCATTCAATACGGTACGGCTCCCTACAAGAATGGCCTGCTCTTGTGCGCGCCACGCATGGACAAGGACGTCCGTTGTACGCCCGCTGATGCGTTGGACGGCTCGGTCATATCGAGGGTGCATGTCCATGAACCCGTCCGCGGAACGGGCCCACTTCAGGATCACATAAGGTCGACCCGATCCGACGCTCGTAAGGAACCTTCGCTGTGTCCATCGACAAGGGTCCACGAGGACATCCTCGGTGACCTGCACACCTGCATCACGCAGCTTTGCGACCCCCTTTCCGGCGACTTGTGGGAAGGGGTCAAGGGTGCCAATGACCACATGTTTCACCTTACGCTGAACAAGGAGGTCGGCACAGGGTGGCGTTCTGCCATGATGGGCGCAAGGTTCCAGGTTCACGTACAATACCGCATCGGACGGTATCGTGCCATTCCCGAATGACCGAAGGCACTCCACCTCGGCATGCGGCCCACCGACGGATCGATGCCAACCTTCCGCCAACACTCGGCCTTCATGGACCAGCACAGCGCCCACCAATGGATTGGGCGCCGCGAACCCTGCGCCTTTACTGGCGAGCAGCAAGCATCGGCGCATCCAATGCTCATGCTGGTCGGCTTCTGTCTTGAATTGGTCCACTATAGGGTATGGGTTCCAATGGCAAAGGTGCATCATCGGCGAGGCATTGAGCAGGCTACTTTTGTCCGTGCCCGGTCCTTGTGCCGGACCGCGTCCTTGGCAACCTCGACACATACCGTGGGCTCAGTGCTCAAGACCTATCGCTCGATCCTATCCGAGCGTTACGACCAAGGTGAGGTAAGGGCGATCACTCGTTCCGTTTTCCGCGACGTCCTTCGATGGGACGCTGCCCAAGTCGAGACCCGTAAAGAAGAGGCATTGAGCAATATTGACTCGGAGCGCTTGACGGTCGTGCTGAAGCGGTTGGGCGAAGGAGAGCCTTTGCAATACGTTTTGGGGCATACCACATTCATGGGCTTGGATATCGCAGTTTCATCCGGGGTGTTGATCCCGCGACCGGAAACGGAGGAGATGGTGGATATGATCGGCAAACAAGGGGTCGCCTTTCAGCGTATCGTTGACATAGGCACGGGAAGTGGGTGCATAGCCATAGCGTTGAGGTCCCTGTTCCCGAGTGCGGAGGTGATCGGTATGGATGTTTCCTTGGAAGCCTTGGCGGTGGCTCGGGCGAATGGCCGTTCGACCGGTATGGAAGTGGAATGGCTAGCGGCGAGCATACTGGAACCCAATGTTGGACTTCCGGGTCGTTGTGATCTGGTGGTGAGCAACCCGCCGTACGTTCCATTGACCGAGACCACTGAACTGGAGGAACACGTCCGCGCGTACGAACCTCATCTTGCGTTGTTCGTGAATGACGAGGACCCCTTGCTCTTCTATCGCGCGATCGCGGAGAAAGCGATGATCGTGCTCGTGAAAAGCGGACAGCTCTGGTTCGAAGGGCACTATCGTTATGCATCGAGCATCGGGGACCTATTGGTGCGAATGGGTTACAAGAACGTACGAGTGATCAAGGACCTGGGTGGCCATCAACGGTTCATCAACGCGACCCGATGAGTGTTGGTCATCCTTCAATCGGAACAGGCATGGAAGCTGAAGCGGCTCGGGAACGGATCAAGCAACTGAGCGCTGAATTGGACGAACACGATCACCGGTACTACGTGCTCGCAGCACCCACTATCAGCGACTTCGAGTTCGACAAGCTCTTGAAGGAACTTGAGACCCTTGAGAAAGCGTGGCCCCGGTTCGCCTCGCCCAATAGCCCGACCCAACGTGTTGGCGGAGCGGTTTCCAAGGACTTTCCGCTGGTCATGCACCGTTACCCGATGCTCTCACTGAGCAATTCCTACAACAGGGAAGAAGTTGCGGAGTTCGTGGCCCGTGTGGAAAAGGAGATCGGGGCCACAACATACGTGACGGAGTTGAAGTACGACGGTGTGGCGATCAGCCTGACCTATGAGAACGGAGAGTTGGTTCGTGGTGTCACCCGTGGTGATGGGGAGAAAGGTGACGACATCACCGGTAACGTGCGCACGGTCCGTTCCATCCCATTGAAGCTACGCGGCGATTTCCCCGAACGCTTCGAAGCTCGTGGAGAGATCCTCTTCATGCGCGAACAATTCGAACGGCTGAATGCGGAGCGTGCCCGCAATGGCGAAGAACCATATGCCAACCCAAGGAACACGGCTGCAGGCTCGTTGAAACAACAGGACCCGAGGGATGTTGCCAAGCGGCGTTTGGACAACTTCATTTACACCCTCCAAGGCGAGGAACTCCCTACCCGAAGTCACTTCGAGAACATGCTCGCAGCACGTGCATGGGGCTTCAAGACACCGGATCCGGCACGTCGTTTCATTGAAAGGACCACGGATGTGGAAGGGATCATGGCGTTCATCGCGTACTGGGATAAGGCACGCCATGAGCTTGAGATGGACATTGACGGGGTGGTTGTGAAAGTGGATGACCTTCGGATCCAAGAGGAGTTGGGCAATACCGCGAAAAGCCCGCGCTGGGCCATCGCCTTCAAGTTCCAAGCGGAACAGGCGGTCACCCGCCTGAATGATGTGACCTACCAAGTAGGTCGTACCGGAGCGGTAACGCCGGTCGCTGAACTGGAACCGGTCCTGCTCGCCGGTACCACCGTGAAGCGCGCCTCCTTGCACAACGCGGATCAGGTCGCGAAGCTCGACCTGCACTTCGGTGACCACGTCCTAGTGGAGAAAGGCGGGGAGATCATCCCGAAGATCATCGGGGTGGATCTGACTAAGCGCAGCATGGGGGCGTCACCCGTGGTATTCCCGACGGTCTGTCCGGAATGTGGGACCGCACTGGTGCGGTATGAAGGTGAAGCGCAGCATTACTGCCCGAACGAACATGCTTGCCCGCCACAGATCACGGGGCGTATCGAGCATTTCGTGGGTAGGAAGATGATGAACATCGATGGCCTGGGTGGAGAGACCGTTGGTCTCCTTGTCCGGGAAGGGCTCATTGCCAACGTTGCGGATCTCTACGACCTGAGCAGGGACCAACTCCTTGGGCTGGGAAAAGGATGGGGCGAGAAAAGCGCCGACCTGGTGATCAATGGCATCGCAGCAAGCCGGGCAACCCCCTTCGAGCAAGTGCTTTTCGCATTGGGTATCCGGCATGTGGGTGAGACCGTCGCGAAGAAACTTGCACGATCGGTGGGTAGCATGGACAAGCTCATGGGACTGGGCCAAGCAGAGCTGGTGGCGATCGATGAGGTAGGGGCCGTGATCGCGCAAAGCGTCGTCGATTTCTTCGCCGTGGAGGGTAACCGGCGGATCGTGGAAAGGTTGCGGCAAAAGGGCGTTCAAATGGAAGTGGACCCGAGCATGGTCCGCAAGGTCGGCGACAAGCTGAAAGGCCTCACCTTCGTGGTCTCGGGTGTTTTTCGGAATTTCAGCCGCGATGGGATCAAAGAGGCCATTGAACAACATGGGGGAAAGGTGTCCGGTTCCATCAGTAGCAGGACCGCCTATCTGTTGGCGGGTTCTGATATGGGTCCGGCCAAACGTGCAAAGGCCGAGGCCTTGAACGTGAAGATCGTGGATGAGGATGATTTCATGCGGATGATCGAAGAATGAAACCGTTCGATAGGCTGAAGGAATGGATGGGCATCCGGCGCCTTTTGCGCGAGCTGCCGCAGGATCGGAATCCCGTAGCGCATAATCTGGCACGTGCCCGCAAGGTGGCGATCGTGTATCTCGTGGAGGACGAAGCCGCGCACAACCACATCCGCAATTATGTGAAGCGGATCAAGGAGGAGCTCGGGATCAGTAACGTGAAGGCCTTGGGCTACTCCGAGGAGAAGGCCATGCCGCATTACCTCCATGCCAAGTTGAATTTCGATGCCATCTGTCAGAAGGACCTCAATTGGTATCGCATCCCGCAGGGTAATACGGTCCAGAACTTCATGGCAGAGGAATACGAGATCATCATCGATCTGACCTTGGAGGACCGTTTGCCCATCCAATACATCATGGCCAAGAGCCGAAGCCGTTTCAAAGTGGGGCGATGGAGTGAAAGCAACACGAAGATCCTGGACATGATGATCGATGTGGCCGGATCACGCAGCCTTCCGCAGTTGATCCAACAGGTCCATCATTACCTGCTCATGGTGAATTCACGCACCGAACCTTCACTGAATTGAACCCTACGCCTATCCCGGCGATGACCCATGTATGAACGTTTCCGCGGCCTTGGGGTCGCACTGGTGACACCCTTCCGCCCGAACGGCGGTATCGACTACGTTGGCCTTGAAAAGTTGCTCGAGCATCAGATCCTCGGTGGCGTGGACTACGTGGTGAGCATGGGAACGACAGGTGAAAGTGTGACCCTGAACAAGGAAGAGAAGAAGCAATTGCTCGCCACCACTATCGAGCTGGTCCGTAACCGTGTTCCCGTGGTGCTCGGCGTCGGTGGGAACAACACCGCTGAACTGGCCGATACGTTCGGAGAGTTCGATATGGATGGGGTCGACGCGATCCTTAGCGTAAGCCCATACTATAACAAGCCCACGCAAGAGGGGATCTACCAACACTACAAGGCCATTGCGCAGGTGAGTCTCCGGCCGATCATCCTGTACAACGTCCCTGGTCGGACCGGGAGCAACATGACGGCCGATACCACGCTGCGTCTCGCCAAGGACTTCAAGAACATCATCGCGATCAAGGAGGCGAGTGCCAACCTGGATCAGATGGGTCGTATCCTGAAACACAAGCCGAAGGATTTCATGCTCATCTCAGGTGATGACGGGCTCACTTTGCCCATCATCGCACTGGGAGGTGATGGCGTCATCAGCGTGGTGGGCAATGCACTACCCAAGGAATTCAGCACCTTGGTGCATGCAGCGATGAGAGGTGATCTGGACACTGCCCGTCGCGAGCACCTGCGCTTGATCGAAGTGATCGACCTGTTGTTCGCCGAAGGGAATCCTGGTGGTGTGAAGAACGTGCTCAAGGTCCTTGGGATCTGCGACGATACCATGCGTCTACCATTGGTGAACATCAGTGAAGGAACGGCGAAGAAGCTTTATCATGCCTTGGCGGATGCCGAGGTGGTAAGTTTGTAGGCGCGCTGACCCGGCAGGCTCGAATTGCCGGAACGGGACCATGGAATTCCTCGCACTGGATTTCGAAACGGCCACTTCACAGGCGGATAGCCCGTGCGAACTGGGCATAGCTGTGGTTCGTGGAGGGGTGGTACGCGAGGTCCGCAACTGGTTGATCAAGCCGCGCTATTGGCCGTACTTCAGCCCATGGAACGTGGCCGTGCACGGGATCCGCCCGGAGGATGTGGAAGGCGCTCCGCGTTGGGATGGCATCTGGGAAGAAGTGGCCGAACTGTTGGATGGCGCGACCGTGGTTGCGCACAATGCTGCCTTCGACATGACCGTGTTGCGCAGCACATTGGCCACGCACGGTCTGAGGCATCCCACGTTCCAGTATTTCTGCAGCGTAAGCATGGCGCGCAGGCTCTGGCCCGGCAAGCCGTCATACGGATTGAAACCCATGTGCGACATGCATGGGATCCCGTTGAAGCATCACCGTGCCGGTAACGATGCTGAGGCCACAGCGGAACTGGTGCTTCGGGCCAGCGGACAGCGCCCTTCTATGGACATCACCCAATTCCTGATCGAGTCCAAAGTGAAGTTGGGGGCGTTCTATCCGGGTGGGCAGCGCACACCGGGAGGGAAGGTCACCACGGCACATTACTGAGCTTCGATGACCACGTGGGTGAACGGGGACGACTCTCTACCGAAGCGCCGCAGGGTCCGATCCATCCCGGATGGTGCGGACAGTACCCGAAGACGACCTGCCCTTCGCATGAGATGCAGCGTATGGGCATGGTAGTATGCGCTCATTTCCGGTACACCGATCCTTTCGTAATGCGCTCTTGTGCGCTCCTTTGCGGCAGTGCATTCGACGTTGGAACGGTACAGGATGGAGTCCATCACGTGTACGGTTCCATCTGTTCGCAACAACGCGATCGCCCGGGTCATGGCCCGCACAGGGTCAGGGAAGTACTGGATGCTCGCTGCGAACAAGATCACATCGAAGCCTCCTTCGGGAAGTGAGTCATGGAAGAGGTCCGCACGTACGAAACGTGGGCCGGCATTGAACACCCTTGCGGCCTGCTCCAATTCGGGCGTGAACAGGTCCATGCCAACGACATCGAAGCCCTCTCGCTGAAGCCTCGCGCTCAACCATCCATTACCGCAGCCGATCTCGAGGACCAGTGGACCGGACGCATTCGTCCTCAGTGAGCGTACAAGGCGATCCGCGCTGCGTTGGCGTATCCTCCATTCATCCGCGTTCCACAGGGACGACCCATCCGGTAATCGGGACACCTGCTGGTCGTTGAGGATCCGCCGTTCCGTTGAACGGGCCTTCTCATAAAGCTGCTCGAAAGGCGATGGGTCGCACAGGATGTACACCCCGTTCTCGACAGGTGCGGTGCTGAGAAAGTCGTGGTCGGTGGTCGGATTCATGCGATCCTTCTCAAGGAGATCACGAAATGGTCCCCCCAATTGCGTACCAATGGAAGGTGGGCCAACTTGTCTTCCAGCCACGAGAGGGTCCGGAAGGTACGTGGCCACTTTTCGGTGAATCCAAGAGAATAGGGTGGAGGGACCAAGGCTGAAAGAGCTCGTTGGGCAATGACCACGTATCCTTTCCCCAAATGGCGCTTGATGAAACCCGGTGTGTAGTAGTAGCACGAAAAGGGAAGGCCCTCCACTAGGGCGGTCGTACCGTTCCCACTCCAGCGTCTGGTGGCGAGTCGGAGGTTTCCTTTCAGCAGGCTTAGGGCTTCCCACGGACTGAATGGTGGCATGACCACCAGCGTACAGGTACCCCCGGGAAGCAGGACCCGATCGATCCCATGGAGGACCAGGTCCAAACGGTCGGTGCAATTAAGCCCCCCGAAATTACTGAAGACGTGTTGGAACCGACGATCCCCCAAGCGCTTCAATTCGGTGAATGAGCAGCGCATCACCTCTACCGGCGGCCCGGGTCTTCCATCCTTCTTCGCCTGCATCATGGTCACCATTCCTTCTGCGGCATCCGTTGCAAGGACCCTGATCCCTCGCGATGCGAAATGGTAACTGTCGATACCGGTCCCCGCATTCAATTCAAGGAGGGTGTCACCTGCTTGCATGTGGGACAAGGCGATGTTCCTGACGCGACCCCGCACCCATGCGATCAAGGGATTCGCGGCGTCGATCCCATCGAAAGCAGCGGCCTGCTTGGAGAAGGCATCGACCGCATTCTGCTCCCTCAAGACGCTCATTCCGCGCGGTGGGATGCCATTTTTCGGAGACCATGGCCTTCCGCTATCGTGGCCGGTACGTAGTACAGCATGGACAATGAACGTTTCAATGTGGCGGAGCTCAGGTTGCTGGAAAGCCCTGCCAAGGCAGCAAGTGCTTGTTTACGCCGATAACGTTTGTGGACATAGCGATGCAGCTTTTTGTAGTATGCGGGTCGATGTCGGTTCCTGAACATCATGGCGAGGTCATCACTATCGGTCCAATTGGCCTTATCCACCAGGTCCGCTTTGACCTTTTCATGGAACCGGGTGCCGGGAAGTGGGTACGATATGGAAACACCGATATCATCCGGTAACAGCTCTTCCACCATACGGATCGTGCTCTCCACATCCTCCTCGGTCTCGTCGAGGTAGCCGAACTGGAGAAAGAAACATACACGAACCCCCTTGGAGCGCAGTAGATCGGTGGCTTCATGGATCTGTTCCACACGTATGCCTTTGTCCATGGCATCAAGGATCCGCTGGCTGCCACTTTCCGCTCCGACCCAAACCTCTTCCAGTCCGGAATCGACCAGTGCATCGATCGTGTCGTTCTCCAACAAGAGGTCCACACGGCTTTGGATCTTGTACCGGATGGTCACACCCCGGTCTTCGAGCACCTCACGGAAGCGCTGTACCCATCCCGGTTTCAAACCGAATATGTCGTCCGCGAACCAGATGTGCCCCGGTCCATGATCCTTTAGCAGGAGTTCGATCTCCTGGACCACATGTTCCGGTGTGCGGCTGTTGTAACGGTTCCCGTATATGGGCTTTGCGCACCAATTGCACTTGAACGGGCAGCCCCTCGTGGTGGCCATATTGAGGGAGAAGATGCCTTGTGATCGCTCCCATATCACGCGGTAGGGCTCCAGGTCGATCAGGTCCCATGCCGGCAAGGGCAGCGAGTCAAGATCGCGCATGACCGGTCTCGGAGCGGTCCTGATCACATCGTCACCTTCAAGCCATGCGATCCCGTGAACCTCCTGCCATCGCGATCGTCCGGACCATCGGTCTAGCATTTCCTTCAAGGTCATTTCGCTTTCACCAAGGATCACAGCATCGGCTCCGGCCCTCAGATAGTCAGCGAAGTGATCAGTGGCATCCGAACTGTTGACCACAATGAAGCACTCGCTGGAGCGACCTGCCTGGATCATTCGGAAAGCCGCCTCACGCATGACCGTCAGGCACATCTTGGTGAGGTAGTTGAAACCGTCATCGTGTATTACAAGGACCTCGGGTTCCCAAGTGAGCAGGACCGGATCAAGCTCTTTCGAGGACCGGCACAAGCCGGTGTCGAAGACACGCACATCATGACCGGCGTCCCGAAGTACCGCCGCTGCAAGCAGCGTACCCAAAGGAGGGTAGGGGCGTTGGTCCGCCCATTGCTTGGGGTCCGATCGGTACAGATAGCTGTGCGTAAGGAGTACGCGGGCCATGATCAGGATAGTTGATGACCGAGCTCCTTTTCCAAGGCGAACACCCGGTCCATGTAACCGTTGAGCACTCGGTCCTGGAAGTTCCGTGGGTGATGCTTGCTGACGTAGGTACGAGTGCGTAACGCAAGCTCGAAGGTCCTGGCATCAAGGTGTCCGAACTTCCTTCGCCACCGGCGCCAGGTCAGGTTCATGCACCAAGAGTCCAGAACATCGCCGATCCCACCACCCAACCATCGCTCCACGCGGTATTTCCATCCACCATTCCCGATCGGAACTTCGACGCTTGGCGTGGGACGTGCACCAGGATACATCTTGAACGCCCACGCATTCTGGGCGAAGAATGCTTCGGTGGTGCCATTGCCATATGTCGGGAGCAGGGTCACCACTTCGGTCGCGGTGAAGCGATTGCGATCCTCAACGGTAAGATGCTCCGTGTCCAGGAAGTAGTTCACGCAGAAATCCTTGTGGCTATTGAACAGGAACAGCTTCTTGTACAGGACAAGGATCGTGCGTGCCACCCAAAGCCTGCCAGGAACGGTGATAATGAAATAGTCGATATCCCCGTGCTTCTCCGATCGTCCTTTGCTCATGCTGCCACTGATGAAGACCGCTCGGATGAACGGTGTTCTGGCGATCTTTCGGGACATCTTCAAGGCCGTTGGCATTCGCGAGATCGCAAGAGCCTCTGAACGCTCCCGTTCCGCGGCGGATGCCCGGACGTTCTTGAGGCCGTAGTAGCCCGCATGGTGGCCTATGGACCCGTTGCCCTCCAACTCCTCCAATATCGAACGAAGTTCTTCCCGTGATACGGTGGAACCCGGTCCGAATCGACACAATTCCTCTAGCGTGAGCGGATGCCTGAACACATCAAAGTAGGCCAAGGTGCGTAGGACCACACCTTGCACGACCAAAGTGTCGTTCGTGGAGATATGTGGTGATCGCGTGGCCAAAACTTGCGTGCGTTCGAATATCAGGACGTCCTGAAGCTACGGAACGATGCTCGAAGGGATCTCCGACCGATCAACGGGCATACATGTTCTTGATCCGCATCAAGGGCCCCGGACAGTGGGTGCCATGGCAGTTGGCACAGCTCTGGACCAAGGCATTGTACGCTTGGGTGCGTTCCGCCTTCGGGACCTGGTACAGCTTGTCCAACTTGCTCAAGTAGTCCTTTCCAAAAGTGGGAAAGGTGATCGGGTCGATGTGCATTCCTTTGGTGGGTTCCGCCTTGAGCAAGCGCTTGAACTCCTTAGGTCTTGGGGGAAGCGCCGCCCCGCTGGTGACGCGGGCTTTGACACTATCCGCATGGGCGGCCATTGAACGCATCAGCAAGGCCAGCTCGCTCGGAGGTGTGAGTTCCTGGGTCGGCGGATTGGAGGTGTCGGGTTTCACCCGTGTGGACCAACTCCCCAATAGCACCACCGAGCCGATCAGCGCGGCAAGTATGAATATATGCGACCTGAGCATGAGCGCAAGGTACAGGAGACCTGACACATTGGCCGTGACCGTTTGCAGGTCCGATCTTTGGTGGTCCTAGGAAATGGATGAACTCGACACCGGGATAGCCTCTGGACCACTCAGGGAGGAGCGCCGGATGCTGTATGCCCTGATCCCTCCCGCATTCCTGGTGCTTATTCTGTGGAGCGTGTTCCTGTTGGATCTATCCTATGAGCTTGATCTGTTCCGCTACGGTCTGTTGCCGCGGGAAGCGATAGGCATTCGGGGGGTGTTCACGTCTCCATTCCTTCACGGGGACATTGAGCACTTGATCAATAACTCGATCCCGTTGTTGGTGCTCGGTACGGCCCTGTTGTATTTCTTTCCACGGCTTGCCGGGCGGGTCATATTGGTATCCTGGCTGGTAGCGGGCTTCTGCGTGTGGTTGACGGCCAGGGGCAATTACCATATCGGGGCGAGTGGCGTGGTATATGGTCTCGCGGCTTTCCTGTTCACCAGTGGGCTGCTCCGCAAGCAACGCACCTTGATGGGCTTGTCCTTGCTTGTCGTCTTTCTCTATGGCAGCTTTCTCTGGGGCGTATTCCCGATCCTCCCTCGGATCAGTTGGGAAAGCCATTTTTGGGGTGCGGCAAGTGGTGTGGTCATGGCCGTGATGTACCGGGACGTACCCTCCGCGGTGAAGGACCCACTACCGATCGAGTGGGATGAGGATGAGGATGACGAAGATGAGGACTTGGGCAACGATGGGGCGGCGATGCCGAATGCTCAGGGTCCGGCCGCTTGGAGTTCGACGGATACGTGGAACATACAAGGATCCGAAAGGTCAGAGCCCTGCACACCGGAGGCATGACGGAACTTCGTTCGAGTTCCTTCGGATCATTCCTGCTCCAGCGCAGCTACTTCCCGATCTCCGGATAGAAGCTTCAAGGCATTACCATCCATCTTGAACCCATCCGTGGATCGAAGGGCGCTCAAGAACGCTGTTTCCGTGCTCTGCACCTCTTGGCAGTACTTTTTCGTCCCGCCTATGTTCGGAAACTGGATCTTGTCCCCATCCAATTCGAAACCACCGAACAGGGAGTTGCAGCCACTGAACCCTTCGAGCTTGGAGCCTTCCTGGTCCAACCGCACCCATGGCGTGTCGGATCCCTCGGGCATTGTGATCGCGTTGCCGCCCAGAGAACGCAGCAGCCACTTGCTCCCGACCAAGGAAGTGATATTCGACATTCCCGTGGCGGCCTCATCGCCTCCGGCAGCTTCCAACGTTTTCCTGTTGCAGGTGTGAGCGCTCAGGGTCACGAAGGCCAGCACCGCGATAACGAACAGTTTCATGGTCAGTGTTATTTCCGGAACCCTGCCCCGTGCCGGGTCCGGGTCAGTTGTTCAGCATCACCGGCATCACCAGCATCAGCACATCCTCACCGACCTCGCCGGCCTCGCCGGGCAGCAGGATGCCGGCACGGTTCGGTGCACTCATCTCCAACAGCACGTGTTCCGTACCGATGTTGTTGAGCATGTCCATGAGGAATCGCGAATTGAATCCGATGGTGATCTCGTCCCCTTCGTATGCACACGTCAGCTTCTCGTTCGCCTCGTTGGCGTAGTCCAAGTCCTCGGCGCTGACCGTCAGTTGACTGCCGTTGATGTGCAGACGCACTTGATGGGTGGTCTTGTTCGCGAAGATCGCTACGCGTCGGATCGAGCTCAGGAAGGTCTGGCGGTCGATCGTGAGCTTGTTCGGGTTGGTCTTCGGGATCACCGCCTCGTAATTCGGGTACTTCCCGTCGATCAAACGACAGACCAACAAGGTGTTATCGAAACGGAAGGCCGCATTGTTCTCGTTGAACTCGATGGTGACCTCGGCGTTCGTGCTGGCCAAGGTGTTCTTCAGCAGGTTCAACGGTTTCTTGGGTACTATGAAAGTAGCGGCTTTCGGTGCTTGGATGTCGGTCCTCTTGTAACGCACCAATTTGTGCGCATCGGTGGCCACGAAACGGACGTCCTCAGTGGTCAGTTCGAAGAAGATTCCGCTCATGACAGGTCGCAGGTCATCGTTGCCGGTGGCGAAGATGGTCTTGTTGATGGCGGTGGCGAGCGTGCCAGCTGGGAGTTTCAACTTGGTGGCATCCTCCAGCACAGGGCTGCGTGGGAATTCCGCCCCGTTGAAACCGGTCATCTTGTACTTACCCTGGTCGCTGTTGATCTCAACTCCGAAATGCTTACCATCCACGCTGAAAGTGAGCGGTTGCTCAGGGAATGCCTTCAGCGTATCAAGCAACAAACGCGCTGGTATCGCCACACTGCCCTTGTCCTTGGCCTCAACGGCCAAGGTGGCGGTGATGGTGGTCTCGAGGTCGCTCGCGGTGACCGTGAGCTGCTTGCCATCGATATCGAATAGGAAGTTGTCCAGGATGGGCAGGGTGTTGCTGTTGGCGAGCACACCTTGGAGAAGCTGCAGCTGCTTGAGCAGTGCGTTACTGGAAACGATGAATTTCATCGGAATAAACGGTCTGTTTTTGAAGTCGGGCAAAGTTAGCCGGGCACCATTCGGGGCCGGGCATCAGTTATCAACACGAGAGGCCTGTTTTCCACAAAGAGCTAGGGCCTGAAGCCGCTTATCGGCTGCAGTATCCGAGCCCAAGCCGGGCGTTGCATCACCACGAGCAGGGTGTCCTGTACCAAGGCATGCATGCGGAGGTCGTCGTACAAGGGGCGTGGACTGCCGAACGGCGGTTCCTCACCCGTATAGGGCATGTACCAGAATTTCATCGAATCGACATGTCCGTTGCGCTGTGTGACCCGTACGATGTGGTTCGGAGCACTGCTCAGGATGGAGTCCCGACCGGTCCGACCCGAACTGCGCTCTATGGCTTCGAAATTGATCTTCTTCAACGGCAGGATCGCGCCTTTCACGAGCACCGTATCGAATGGGAACGGGCGACCATTGATGGTGGTCAAAGTGACACGCCCGTCGGGGTATTGTTCGATCCGATACGAGCTCGCAGGAGCGGAGGGGATCTCCATTTCCACCTTGGCGACCTGTCGGATATCCGCCAGGTCAAGAAGCTCGGTGCTGCGCCAATCGTCCAGCTTCGTGTGGAAACGTGTGCCAAGGATACCTGTGAATCCGGTCATGCCCATGATGAAGGGTGCACTGCTTCGTCCCACGCCCGGCTTTTCCAAGAGCATGTATGTACCGAAGTGATCCTTGGTACCATGGCCCACGATCCAGATCTTCGACGGGACATCACCGCCCTGATAGATCTCCACCTTCTTGGCGGATGCTCCCATGACACGCAGGGTCATGGCTTCCGAGGCTTTCGGTACCGGGCTCTTCACATGAACCCGTTTGAAGGTCTTCAACAACAGGCTCACATCGGATGGTTTGGCCTTGAAGACCTCGTTCAGCGACCAACCATCTTCGGTGCGCTTCAGGTCCACCGTGGCACCATGCGGGTCTGTGATGAAGACGCGCGTTACACTGGCTGTATCGGCAATGGCGAAATCACTCAATGGCCGATCGAGTGTGGTGGGCTCGGAACGATCGCTCAGCCACCACGCTATGCCACCGAGCGCAAGGATGAGGACGAATAATAGGAGTCTGCGATTCATCGCTTCCGGTTCGCGTTACGCTTACGAAGGAGTTGGTAAAAGAGCCCGAAGAGAAGCACGATCACCACAGGGGCCACGGTGTTCACGGTCTGCCACCACACGCGATCCTCCACGATGCGTTGCGGATCCAACTGCCGAAGCGTGATCGCCCTGGACCGGATGCTGATCAGACCCTTGTCGTCAAGGAGGTAGTTCATCGCATTGATGATCAATTCCCGGTTCCCATAGATCTTGGCATTGGCGTAACGGTCGAAGCCCAAGGTGAAGTACATCCCCTTTGAGCGGTCCACGCGATTGGCGATCACGTCCCCATCCCCGATCACGATCTGGGCGCTTCGCTTTCCATGTTCACGATAGGCCACGGTCGGGTCCGCGGTGAAGTTCGGCGGCAAGCGGTCCATGAAAGCCGAGGTGAAGGTCCCCTCCAACAGTACCCCCATGGGAAGGTACGGGGTGCTCTGTCGCTCGAAGGCCGGTGTCATTTCCACCACGTTGAGGCTGATGCGCACCGGGTTCCGTTGGGCGAGGGAATACGGCGAGCTCGTCAGCAGGATGGTCTTTCGCACGCTATCCACGGCGATGGTGTCCAGCGTGCTGCCGAAGCGGATGTGCACAGGGTCGATGTTGCTGACGATGGGGTGGGTGCTCTCAGGGATCAGTACCGGTTCCCAGTACCACGGGAAGCGTTCCAATTTCCGCTGATTCCCGTAGGGTTGTGTATACAATTCGATCGGGGCACAACTACGATCGAGCACCAGGTCCTTGTTGATCCGTGCTCCATACGCGAAAAGCAGTTCATCCAAACCCAGGTCGTTCGGCACCGCGATGGAGAATTGGTTCTTACGCAGGCTGTCCAAGTTGGCGTTCATCACATCCAACAACCACATCACCCGGCCACCGTTCATGATGAACTGGTCGATCACGTAGCGATCCCTGTCCGGGAACAGGCTGTCCGGCTTCGCAATGACCAGGGCATCGAAATCGTTGACGCGGTAGCTCATGCCCTCGACCGTATGGCTCAGGGCATCGATCCGCTCGTCGATACGGACCCTGGAAACGTCATAGGTCTCACTCAGGGCGTTGGTCACATCCATCACCTCCATCTCACCCAGTTCACCATGGCCTTCGAGGAATGCGATACGGGCCTTCTCGCTGGTCGTTGCTTGCCGGAATGCGCTCGCGAGCTCGTATTCGAGATTGTTGATGGAGCGGTTCACGATATCCGCATCCGGTGTGCGAAGCTGGGTCTTGAGCAGTTGCACGGGGACGGTCTTGTCCCGGTACGTGACCAACGCTCCTGGGAATACGATCCGTTCCGAAGTTTCGCCCTTGTCCCGCAGTCGGATACTGCTATAGGAGAGCCCCTGCTGCTGCAGCTGATCGTAGACCTCCTTGCGGGTGTTCTCGTCCTCGCTCGCGCTGGGGTCGATGAAGGTGTACTGCAGGTTCTCCGGCTGGTGTACGCGCATTTCGTCCAGGAGGTCCTTCGTAGCGCGTGAGAATCGCTCGAGGTCCGCCGGTAGTTCGCCTTCGAGATAGACCTTCACGTAGACGACATCGTCAAGTTCCGTCAACATGGAACGTGTGGCAGGCGTGAGCGTGTACCGCTTTTCGTTGGTCAGGTCCGCGCGAAGGCGCAAGAAGGAGCCGATGAACAGGACCAGGCCGACTATGGCAAGCCCCATAAGTAGTTCCAGAAGGTCGGCGTTACGTGGGCTTCGCCTCATCTACCAACGTCGACTTTGCAGCGCAGTGCGCGTGAGCAGAAGGAAAACGGTAATGGTACCGAGGAAATACAGCACATCGCGCAGGTCCATGACACCACGACTGAGGCTGGCGTAATGCTCCTGGATCCCTATGGCCTTGATCGGTGCTTCCATGGCACCGAAGGCATCAAAACTGGCGATCAGTTCGAAGCCGAGATAAAGAAAGAAGCACAGGAACACCGCCACCATGAACGCCACCACTTGGTTCTCGGTGATGGACGAAGCGAATACGCCTATCGCTGCGAAACAGGATGCCAAGGACAAGAGACCGATGTACGAACCCATGATCCCGCCCGTATCAAGGTTGCCCTGTGGGACCGCCAATTCATGGAGGCTGCACCAATACACCAAAGTGGGCACCAGAGCGAAGACGATCAGGACCACTGCCGCCAAGTACTTGGCGAGCACCAATTGCAACTCGGTGATCGGTTTGGTGAGTAGCATCTCAATGGTCCCCGTGCGTCGCTCTTCGCTGAAACTTCGCATGGTGACCGCTGGAACCAGGAAGAGGAAGACCCATGGGGCAATGAAGAACAAGGGGGCCAGGTCAGCATATCCAGTGTCCAGGATATTGTTGGGGAACACCCACAGGAACAGGCCGGTAAGGAGGAGGAATACCACCACCACGACCTGCCCGATCAACGACCCGAGAAACCCCCGGACCTCCTTTAGAATGAGAACTCGCATGCGGAAAACGGCGCCAAGATAACCGCAGTGGAAGGGTGAAGCCGCGCCGTTCCTTGGATGATCAGAACTCGATCACTGTTCGGCGACGGCCCCGCACCGGTTTCTTCGGGATCTTTTCCTCGTCGGTGTTGCAATAGTTCCGTGTGATGAACTTGGCATCGCCATCGCCCATTTCCGCGGCGATACGCCAGTCGGCGCATGCCATTTCCTTGTTGTCCATGGCATAGTAGCAGTCCGCGCGGTAGTAGTGCGCGTCCTTCAGGTCCGCATCCTTCGCCGCTATCACCAAGCCGAACTGATCGATGGCATCTTCGTACTGCTTGTTTTCGAAGAGCAGCACGGCCAAGCTCATTCGGCTTCCTACGATCCCGGGTTTCAAGGCGATCGCCGCTTCGATGTCCGCGATGCCGGACTCTTCCTTGTACAGTTCGCCTTTCACCACCCCGCGCAGGAACAGTGCATCGGCATTCCCGGGGCGCAGGTCCAAGCATCGCTCAAGATCGCGCAAAGCCCCATCGTTGTTCTGGCCAAGGTAGTTGGCACAGGCGCGGTTGTACCATGCGTCGGGGTCGGTCTTGTCAAGGTCGATGGCCTTGTCGACATCGCGCATCGCCTCCTTGATCCGGCCTTGCGTGATGTTGATCGCCGAGCGGCTAACAAAGAGCCGGGCGTCAGTAGGGTCCTGTTTCTCGGCCTTCACGTAATCCACCATGGCGCCGTGCAGGTCGCCTTGCCGTTGCTTGATGTCACCGCGAAGCTTGTATCCGCCGGGCACTTCGCGGTCCGCGCTCAACGCCGAGTCGACCTGTGCAGTGGCCAACTCGAGGTCGTTCGTGTCATAAGCGGACCGCGCCTTCTCCATATGCACCAAGGCATCGGTCTGTGCATGCGATACGAACGGAAGTAGGGCGAGCAGGAGGTATGGGCTTCGGAGCATGGCCCGAAGATCGGACAAAGACCGGACCAAGACGAAGGGGTCAGGGGATCTGCTGCTCCAGATCAACCGTCCAGGCTTCCGCCGGAGCAGTGAACAACGTCTTCACCACGGGCCAAACCCCTGCGAAAACGTCCGAGTTCCGGTAGGCCTCCAGGTCCGCAGGGTCCTGCCAATGGCTGTATGTGAAGAATACACGTGTATCATTCACATCGTGCAGGAGCGCCAGGTGGGTGCAACCTTGGAACGAACGGATCCGCGGGGCCCAGCCTACGAACAGGGATCGGAAGTGCTCCACATGCCGGGGCTCGAAGGTCATTTTCACGATGCGAATGATCATGGGGTGGCGATAAGGCTCGTCAAACATAAGAGGAGCTTTCATGAAGAGGTCGACCGATCAACCGGCGACCTTGGTCCGAGACCAATCCCCGAAATCGATGCGCACGGCGTCCTCGTATTCCACGCCGAACAAGCGTGCTGCACCACCTCCGCCGCCTTCGACCCCTTTGTTCACGGCGATCTCCAACATGCCCGTGGCATTGAAGAAGGCGACACGTTCACCCATGGGCACCTCTCCATACGTGCCATGCAATGTGGTGATGTCGTCCTCGGACACCCCGAAGCCGATGCGGAACGTGCGTCCTTTTCCCACCTCGTCGAATAGCGGTTTTCGCACGTTGGTGACCAGGTTCCCGTAGGAATCGATGTACAGCACCTTCCCGCGAATGCTGACCGCGTCCACGGCCGGTTGAAAGCCGATCTGCTCCTTCAGCTTCACCACTTTCCTGCCGATGACGTCAGGCGTACCTCCACGGGCCAGGTGGCAGGCCGCTTTCACGAAAACGCTGCGCGTGGGGAATGCGATGTGGTCATGGTCCAACTTCATCGTCAATTCGAAGGCCTCCTGCGGCATGCCGTCAAAGAGCAAGCTGAAGATCCCGTTATCCGCGCCTATGAAGTACTGGCCATCATGACGTACCACGATATGCGGCGTCTGACCGTCGGCTTCAGGGTTCACTCCGATGATGTGGATCGTACCACGTGGAAATTCAGGATAGGCTTGGCGAAGGACGAATGCGGCTTGGCTGTTGTCGAAGGGCTTGATGCAATGGCTGACGTCCACGATCCGGGCATCGGGATACTGCGACCAAATGGCACCCTTCACCGTGGCCACGTAGTGGTCCTTCAAACCCATGTCCGTGGTCAGAGTGATGATGGCCATCAGGTAAGGAATAGCGGGTCGCAGCGCTACCTTCGGCGACCAAAACTATCGCGACAGAGGAGGGTACGCGAACTGAAGTAATCAACAATCGAATGTTACTTTGATCGAGAAGCTATTGACCATCAAAGGGGTGGACCCATTGGAGGTGCTCGGTGCGAATGATGCCAACCTTCGGATCATTCGCACCTTGTTCCCCAAACTGAGCATCATCGCTCGTGGGGATACCTTGAAGCTGAGCGGCACCGAGACCGATCTGGTGCTCTTTGAAGAACGCTTCAACCAACTGATCGAGCACGCCGCCCGGTACAATGAACTACCCCGCAAGGTGATCGACGACATCATGGGCAGTGATGGTCCGGGTGAGCGTGAAAGTGGAGAGGATAGGGATGTGCTCGTGTTCGGCAACGCCGGCCTGAGGGTCAAGGCCCGCACCCGTAACCAGCAACGTTTGGTGGAGGCGGTGGAAGGGAATGATATGGTCTTTGCGATCGGTCCCGCCGGAACCGGTAAGACCTATACCGCTGTGGCATTGGCCGTGCGGGCATTGAAGGAACGCAAGGTGCGTCGTATCATCCTCACGCGACCCGCCGTGGAGGCCGGGGAGAACTTGGGATTTCTACCGGGCGATCTGCGTGAGAAACTGGACCCCTATCTACAACCCCTCTACGATGCGCTGCGGGAAATGATCCCCGCCTCGCGCTTGGCCGACCATCTGGACGAGGGAGTGATCCAGATCGCTCCGCTCGCGTTCATGCGCGGCCGAACACTGGATCACGCGTTCGTGATCCTGGATGAGGCGCAGAACGCTACACTTCCTCAGTTGAAGATGTTCCTTACACGAATGGGGCGCAGCGCCAAATTCGTGATCACCGGCGATATGACGCAAGTGGATCTTCCGGACCGCCAGCCCTCCGGACTGATGCCGATCGTGGGCATGCTGCGCGATGTGGATGGGATCGCAGTGGTGGAATTGGATGAAAAGGACGTCATCCGCCATGAATTGGTGATCCGCGTCCTGAGTGCGTTCAAGAAGATGGAGGAGAAGCATGATGGGCAGGGTAGATGACCTCGAACCACTGCATCATCCAATGAGATCGGACCATGAGCACTGTTGAACATACCTTGATGCGTTCCGAACTGGAACTGCCGAATGTGGAGAGCGTGTACCATGGGAAGGTCCGCGATGTATACCACCTTTCCGATGGTCGAACGGTGCTCGTGGCCAGCGATCGGATCAGCGCCTTCGACGTCATACTCCCGCGTGGTATACCACACAAAGGACAAGTGCTTAGCCAGTTGAGTTGGTATATGTTGCAGGCCACGGCACATGTGGCACCGAACTGGGCCATTGCTCATCCGGACCCGAATGTGATCATCGGCCGACGCTGCGAAACGTTCCGAGTGGAAATGGTCGTGCGTGGCTATCTCGCCGGGCATGCATGGCGAACGTATCAAAGCGGGGTGCGGGAGCTTTGCGGAGCATCCATGCCCGACGGGATGCTTGAGAGCGATCGCTTTCCTGAACCCTTGATCACCCCGAGCACCAAGGCCGAGGAAGGGCACGATGAGGATATCACACCCGAACGCATCTTGCAGGAGGGGATCTGTACACCGAAGGAGTGGGAGACCATGTGCCGCTATGCCAAGGCGCTATTCGCTGAGGGGACGCGGATCGCGCAGGAACGCGGGCTGTTGTTGGTGGATACCAAGTATGAGTTCGGCCGAACGATGAACGGCGAGATCTTGCTCATTGACGAGATCCACACTCCCGACAGTTCACGCTATTATCATGCAGCGGGATATGCGGAACGGCAGGCCAATGGAGAACGACAGAAGCAACTCAGCAAGGAGTTCGTGCGGGAATGGCTTATCAAAGGGGGCTTCATGGGCAAGGAAGGACAGGTCGTTCCGGACATGGATGACGCCTTCGTGGAAAGTGTATCGGCCCGTTATGTGGAGCTTTTCGAACGGATAACAGGCACCCGGTTCGTCCCGGCACCCACGGACGATATCAATGGTCGTATGCAACAGGCGCTTATGGAGCACCTTGCAGGTTGACAAGCGTCTTCACAACCATTTCTTGCGCTTGAAATAGATGAGCATGCTTATCGCGACCACCCCCATGGCGCACAGCATGATGTAATAGCTGTAGCGGTAATGCAGCTCCGGTAACACATCGAAGTTGGTGCCGTAGATCCCGGCGATGAAGGAGAGCGGAATGAAGATCACGGAGAACACCGTGAGGAACTTCATGATATCGTTCAGTTTGCTGCTGATCGTCGTATGATAGATCGTTAGTTGGTCAGATAGGATCTCACGTTGGATGTTCGCGGATTCCGTTGCTTGGTTGATATTGTTCTCCAGTTCCTTCAGGAAGATGTCCGTGCTGTCCTCGATCAGGTCGGACTCCAATTTGGATAGGGATTGGATCATCTCCTTCGCCGGATTGATGTTCTTCCGCAGGAGATTCAGCTCGCTCTTGTATGTGTTGATCCTGTCGATCACGCTTTGTGTGGGCTCCGATAGCAGGGTATCCTCCAGGTCGTCGATCTTTTCCCCGAGCATGCTCGTCACCAGAATGTAGTTGTCGACAACGATGTCCAGCAAGGCGAAGGCGAGATAGTCCGTTCCGGAGTTGCGGATCCGCTTCTTCTGGGCACGGATGCGTTCCCGAATGGGCTCGAACACATCCCCGGCACGTTCTTGGAACGAGATGAGGGTCGAGCGTGTGAGAACGATGCTCAGGTTCTCGACCTCCACTTGGTCGGTGGCATCATTATGCTGCAACATTCTAATGGACACGAACACGCAGTTCGAGTGTTCCTGGACCTTGGGCCTTGCCTCCGTGTTCATTACATCGGCCAGGATGAGGCGGTCAAGCTCGAAGCCTTTGGCGATCTCGTCCATGACCTCCGGATCGTGGATCCCATCGACATTTAGCCATGTTACGCTGTTCCGTGTCCTTAACGCCAGGACCTCTTGAACGGTCTCCACCGTATCCTCCTTCAAGATGTCACCGTTGAAATCGATCAGTCGAAGTCGTACGGAGTCCGCCTTCTTCCCGCCCCGGAAGTACAGGTCGTCCGGGGATCGTCCGATGTTCCGTTTTCGGATCTGGAGCAGGTTGGTCACTCGTTCTTTGACGCTCTCCAGGTCTGGAGTTGAGGGGAATCTTCGACTGCGCAACGTAAAGCTTGATCGTCTTGATGGAGATGACCGTGGTCCGTACCGACCGCCGTAAAATGTTGATAAGATAAGGACCTGTCCAGAACACGTGGCTCGTATACTGTCGGAGCACCCGGTGCTTTCCTACATTGGACCGGATGATGGCAACCGTCAAGAGGTCCTATCCCGTGGGTTCCACACTGGCATTGATCATCCCGATCGTAGTGGCGCTTTCCTGGTCCTGCCTTGTGGGTTACGAAGGCCTCAGCGGGCAGGATGCACATGACTATTACCATATCGCCAATGCATGGAAGGCCTGGTGGAAAGGTGGTGGTGTCCGACCGGTGATGATCGAACATCCGCACGGGTACCCGATCACCGGGGCCTTGCTAGGTACCTTATTCGGGAGCAGTCTGATCGGCCTTCGTCTGCTTTCCGCGCTCTCCATGCTGGCCATAGCGTTCTTGTTGCGTGGATATTTCAAGAACCCGGACGGTGCCGCCGCGGACATCAACACCTTCGTATTGACCGCTGTCCTCCTCTCTCCATTCCTGCTGCGTTATGCATTGATGGTCATGAGCGATGTCCCTGCCATGGCCTTGGTGGTTGGAACGTACATCTGCACGGTACGCTGGCTTCAAGGCTCTCTTGGCTTGGGGTTCCTCGCTACATTCCTACTGCTCTTGTCCTTAGGATTCCGCTTGGCCACGGTTCCCTTGCTCGCTCCAATGGTACTTGCCTTGGTCCACGGCCCCTTGAAAGCGCGGCGGGAGCGATGGATGATCTTCACCCTGCTCACCGCGGCTGCTGGTTTGTTCGTCTTCATGACCATGGGAGGGTCGGGGGGGGCGTTTGTCGATGGACCGCTGGCGGACTGGTCACCCATGAACCTCTTCAGCCGTGAACTCCACTCGGATGATGGCACATTGGTCTACCCATTCCCCAACATCGTGTATGTTCTTTGTCTTTTCGTGCATCCCGGCTTCATTCCGTTGGGCATCCTGCTCATCCCTTTCGTGAGGCTTACCGACTTCGCCAAGGTACCGGCACGCTTGGCCTTGGCCGCAGTGTTGTGCTACATCATATTCATCGCTGGATTGCCCTTCCAGAATGACAGGGTCCTGCTCCTGGCGCAGCCCTTTGTAGTGGTTCTTTACTACCCCGCTTTCTTGCGGGCAATGCATTGGGCGCGGCTGCGGATGTTCCCGATCCGCTGGGTATCAGGTTCGTTGATCGCGATGCAGGCCGCGCTCTTCTCCCGTGCGATGATGCCCTTTTTCGAACAGGCACGGTTGGAGCGGGAGTTGGCCTCGGTCGTGAGCGAGGCACATGCTCGGATCGTCTATACGCATGGTATGGGAGCGGCATTCGTGACCTACTGTCCTGAGGTCGTGGTCATCGAACTCTGGTACGAGCGACTGAAGATGTTCGAACGCGGAGCCTTGGTCGTGGTGAACCCGGAAGACCTGAAAGGTCAATGGAAGGACGAACCCCCGAGTTGGAATTGGGAAGGGTTACAAGCGCAAGGGGTGGAGGTTGTCCAGGAGCGACCGGATGGATGGCTCGTGGCCCGAGTTCGTTAAGCCCCTTCAGGGCCGAGCCGGAACTCAAGGACCTTCAATAGGTCCTTCAACATAGCTGCTTTATAACTGTCCGTTTCCAACGGTACGGCCTTCTTCAGGAGTCCCGTTGAGCGACGGACAGCTTTCTCAGGCCAGATCTCCTGGTTCTCGATCACTGTTAGGCATTCGAAACACTCTTCGGCTGAGCCCTCCAGGGCGATGCCAACGAAAACATCCAGATGTTCGCGTACATCGAGTCCGGCGTTCCAGAACGCCGACACCACCGTGCTGCGCTCGGTCTTGAACTTCGGTTCATCCAACGCAAGAAGCAGTTCGCCTACAGCGTTCGTGGCCTTCAATGTGTTCAACAGCCCGGTGATCCGCTTACGGACCTCGGTGTTCTTCGTCCCGACCAAGGTTGTTAGGAGCGGTCTGATGGCCCGTGCATCGCCATCCACCTCGATACGGTCCAATGCGGTAAGGACCGCTTCGTGATCCTCACTCAACAGTGCGGCGTACACGAGTTCCGGTCGTTTGGTCTTTGCCGTGCTCATGTGCGCGAAAGTAGTATCAGCGGCAGGAGCGCCCGCCACCGTTCCGAATGGGAGGAGGCCGGATCAGAGGCTCATGAAGCTTCTACGATGCGGCCGACGCCTGAACTTGTACGAGACCTCCAAGGCGAAGTAGCTGAAAGAGTCCAACAGGCCAGGATTGCCACGGCGGCTCGTTACGATGCTGTACGTGCCGTCCGTTCCCCAACCGGTCGGGTCGCTGATGTACCGGGCCAATTCCTGTTTGCGCGGGTCGCTGTAGGTGTTATCGATCTCTTCATAGGTGGAGTACCTGTCGCTCACGTCATCGAGCATGTCCGTCATGAACATCAGGTAACTGTATTCAAGGCCCACGCTCACCTTTTTGGTGACCATGTATCGCAGTCCAGCGCCCATCGGAATGCCCACATGCCAAGGTGAAAAACGGGTGGTCTGTCCAACCTCTCCGGCACCCACACCGCCCTCGGTCAGCCAACTGTACAGGTCGGTCTCGTATTTGCCGTCCCGTTCGATGATGTTCGAATTGGTGGAGCCACGTGGTGCATCACGCACGGTCCCATCAGCCCAGAAGTAATACCGGTTTGCGATATCCTCCTCTCCACGGAAGAGGTCGGCCTTCGGACGCCCGTAATACACGCCAACACCGATGTGGAAGTACATGAAGAAGCGCTGTTGGAAAAGAGGGGTGAAGGGTTCTCTGTACGCATTAAGCACCAAGTGCCCGGATGCGCCGAAAAGGTCGTTCCGGAAACTCAAGCCCCGCTTGTAGTTCTTCAGGTCCCCGACGTCGGTCCCACTGATCTGGGCGGTCTCATCATAGCCGATCCTGTACCAGCTGAGACGCGCCTCGGTAGTGAGGGAACGGGTCACGTAGCGCTTCGGGTTGTTCAGGAAATCCCGAAAGGTGATGGACATACCTGGCCTGGAACTGTTCCATTGCACCGGTCCATCGATATTCCCGAGGTCACCGTAATAGTGGGTGACACCACCGCTCACCCCCACCTCCAGATTGCGCTGCCCGTAGGCTGAGGCGAAAAGAGCGAGCACGAGTAGGAGCGTAATGGATCGCATCATGGCCACGAATGTTCCATCGAATGTACATAGGTTAGACGTTTGTATGCAAAGGGGTTGCCTCTGCCGTGCTCCATGCCTGCGTTACGGGCGGTTCCCGAAGATCGCCGTTCCGATCCGTACCATCGTGCTCCCGGCCGAGATCGCTTCATCCGCGTCGCCGCTCATGCCCATGCTCAGCGTATCGAACGAGGGACGGTGGGGCCCGGGCCGCTTTTTCATCACCTCGAAGAGACCAGCGAGCGATTTGAACTCGCCCCGCACTTGCTCCAAGTTGTCGGTATTGCTCGCCATACCCATCAGGCCGCGAATGCGCAGCGAGGGCCATGGATCGGAACCCGTTCCCTCGAACAAGGCCATGATCTCCTCATGGGAGAATCCATGTTTGGTCTCCTCTTGGGCGATGTGGACCTGAAGCAACACATCCTGGATGCGGTGGTTGGACTTTGCCCGTTTTTCCAGTTCATCGAGCAGCTTGATACTGTCCACCCCATGGACGAGGTGAACGAAGGGTGCGATGTACTTGACCTTGTTGGATTGCAAATGGCCGATGAAGTGCCACTCGATGTCCGAAGGGAGTTGCGGCTGCTTCTCCTTCAATTCCTGTGGGTAGTTCTCCCCGAAGGCCCTGTGCCCTAGATCGTAAACTGCCTTGATCTCGCTCACGGATCGGGTCTTGCTCACCGCGACCAGCGTGACATGATCCGGGATGCTACCCTTGATGGCTTCATACCGTTCAGCGAGGGCGGATCTATCCATCGGATCGGTTCAATGGTCTTCCAGACTGTACACAGTAAGGCCGCTGCGCAACTTGGGTTCGATATAGGTGCTTTTCGGTGGCATGCAACCGCCGGTATCGGAAACGGCCTGCAACTCGGCAAAGCTGACCGGGCGAAGGCTGAAAGCGACAGCGGCATCGCCATCCTGAACCATGCGGGCCAATTCGGCGATCCCTTGGGTGCCCGGGATGAAGCGGACATGGGGGTCGGTACGAAGGTCGTGTATCCCCAGGACCGGGTCCAGGATCGCCGAACTAAGTACGGAGGCGTCCAGGCGTTCCGCTGCTGTGGCATCCGCATTCGGTGCTGGCAAGGCCAGAGTGTACCAGCCGCTTCGGGTGCACATGTGCACATGGCCCGGCGCCGGGGGCGCACTGGGCATGTCTTCCAAGGCGACCATGGCCCCGACCTCCCCAAGGGCAGCAAGGAATTCCTCGGTGTCCATGCCGGCCAAGCTGGTGACGGCCCTGTCGAAATTGTGGATGTGCAGATGTTCTTGGGGAACGATGAATGCCAAACACCGACCTTTCGGCAACTGGTCCGTGACTTCGGCACCCTCCGCCAAGCGCGCACTGCTTGCCATACGGTGGTGCCCATCCGCGATGTAGAGCGCGTCCAATCGTTCGAAACACGCGGTGATCATGGCGATGTCATCAGGATCTTCCACGGCCCAAAGGCGATGTCGGACCATGTCGGTGGTACTGAAGTCGTAGGTGGTCCGCGCCTCGCGCAAGGCCTTCATGGCATCATCCAAACCACTTCCGCCCGGCGCGGCAAGCAACACCGGTTCTGCATTGATCCCCGTGGCATCCAGATACTCCTTGAAGAGTTCCTCGCGTTCGCTCAAGGTGTGCTCGTGGAGCTTGATGCGGCCGTTCCGGTAGTCGATCACGGACACACCGCCGATGATCCCTCGTGAAAGCACGCCTTTCTTCGTCTGCTCGTAGATATACAGGCATGGTCGGTCTTCCCGCACGTACCAACCCTCCTCCACGAATTCGTTCCATCGCTTGCGCACGTTCGAAAAGCGCTGGGCCCGGCTCAATTGTTCGGTCGATCCATGGTCCGCATGTATCACGTGAAGGAACGAGTAAGGGTTGCCGATCAACTTCTCACGCATCTTCTCCTCCGAGTATGTCAAATAGCTTCGACTGGCAACCAGATGGGCCTTATCGGGCACCGGTCGCCACGCGCGGAAAGGACGCAGGGTGATCATCAACTAACACCCACGCTGGAGCGCCATGCGATGATCTGATCCGCGAGTTCATCACCCACGCGTTCCTGTGCTTCGGCCGTTGCCGCACCGACATGTGGGCTCAGGCTGATCTTCTTGTGGGCCAGCAGGTCGGCTCGCGGTTCCGGCTCGCCTAGGAACACATCCAAGGCTGCTCCACGCACACGACCGCTATCGAGCGCCTGCAACAGGGCGTCCTCATCGATACTGCCACCACGCGCGGTGTTCACGATCACCACCCCTGGCTTCACTTTCGCCAATTCGGTCCTGCCGAGTAAAGCGCTTCCGTCCTTTTGTGCGGGTACGTGCAGGGATATCGCGTCGGACACCTCCAACAACTCATCCATGCCCACCATTTTGACGGGAACTCGAATGCTTTGGCCTCCGATCTCAAGCTCCAAAGCTTCGGTCGTTGTGCTGTTGTCCACGTACACTACGCGCATGCCGCATCCCAGGGCGTAACGGGCGGTCCATCGTCCGATCCTGCCGAAACCGATCACTCCTAAGGTCTTGCCCCGCAGCTCCATCCCTCCGCCACATTCCTTCTTCAGTTCCTTGAATCTGGTGCGCCCTTCGGTCGGCATGGAGCGATTCGCGGTCTGGAGGTCCCTGACCAAGGTGAACAAATGAGCCATGACCATTTCGGCTACACTGATGCTGGAGGAGGCCGGGGTGTTGATCACCGGGATGCCCTTGTCCTTGGCATAGGCCACATCGATGTTGTCGAGGCCCACACCACCACGACCGATCAAACGTACCGATGGGCAAGCGTCGATCAGCTCGCGGCGAACCTTTGTGGCGCTGCGCACCAGAAGCACGTCGACGCTCTCCCCGTTCAAGTAAACGTTGAGCTGCTCTTGTGGCACATGGTGCGTGGTTACCTTGAATCCTTCTTCAGTCAGGCTCGTCTCGGCCTGTTCTGATATTCCGTCGTTGGCATGTATGCGCATCGTATCAACCGTTCTTTTTTGCGAATTCCTCCATCACGTCCACTAGGACCTTCACGCTTTCCAAGGGAAGGGCATTGTACATGCTGGCGCGATAACCACCCACACTGCGATGGCCGCGGATGCCGCTGATGCCTGCTTCCTTCCACAGCGCGTCGAATACGGGTTCCAATGCGGTGTCCTTCATCACGAAAGTGGGATTCATGGCGCTGCGGTCCTCAACTGCCGTGGTGCCTTGGAACACGGGCAGCTTGTCGATGGTGGAATAGAGCAACGAAGCTTTCTCCGCGTTGCGTTTTTCGATCTCCGCTACACCACCGAGCCTCTTCAGCCACTCAAGCGTCAACATGGTGACGTACACGGCGTAGACAGGCGGGGTGTTGTACATGCTGTCCTTCGAGGCATGGTTCTGCAGGTTGAGGATCGGGCTCAGCTTCCGGCCGGTCTTCCCGAGCTTCTCCGGGTCCATCAGGTACATTGTAGCTCCGGCAGGTCCCATGTTCTTCTGGGCTCCGGCATAGATCAACGCGAAATCCGCCACGTTGACCGGACGGCTGAAGATGTCACTGCTCATATCGCAGATCATCGGCGCTGATGACCTCGGAAAAGCCTTGTATTGCGTGCCGAAGATGGTGTTGTTACTGGTGAAGTGGAAGTAGTCCACGTCCGTAGGAATGTCGAAGCCCTTCGGGATGTAACTGAAGTTCTTGTCCTCACTCGTCGCTACCACGGTCGTTTCACCTACCAACACGCTTTCCTTGATCGCCCGCCCGGCCCATTCACCCGTATTGGCGTATGCGGCTTTACCTCCGTTGCGCATGTAGTTCATGGGCACCAAGTGGAAACCCAAACTAGCGCCACCGCCAAGGAACACCACTTCGTAATGCTCCGGAGCACCCAACAATTCCTTCACCAAGGACCTGGCATTTGCCATCACAGCTTCAAAGGGTTTGCTGCGGTGGCTCATCTCTATGATGGAAAGGCCACTCCCTTCGAAGTCGATCATCGATCCCGCAGCCTTGTGCAATACCTCCTCCGGGAGGATGCAAGGACCTGCGCTGAAGTTGTGGATCTTCAGTTTCGTGCTAGTGCTCATGGTGTTAGGGCCTTCGGTTCGGCGGTGCGAAGTTAACCTTACCGCCCATGGCCGATCCGCATCGGATGGTGATCATCGACGATCCGTCGTGGGATCCTCAAGGCCCAAGGCCGGGCTCCGGGGTCTTGTACGGCTTCACTGTGGTGCTCTTGTCCCGCAGGTCCACGTTCGCCCCGAACCACCATTCACCCTTGTGCCAGAAATAACCATCGTGGGTCATGTCAGGCCCATAGAAAGCCGGTTGGCCCTGAAGGTCCTCTCGTGAGGGTGCCAAGTGGTCCATGATGATCGCTTCGAGATCCGGATCGTAACGCATGGACATGGTGGCCTGGAACGAATAGCCGAAGACCTTGCGCATGGCCCTGATCCTACCCTTCCCGAACAGTGGGGCCCCGAAACGGGGTTTCCCGTTCCTGAAGCTCAACACCTCGATCACCTTCCGGGTTTCCGTCCTGCTATGACCCTTCCAACCCAGCAGGGTATAGTACCGTCGGCTTCCACGATCCGTTGGGACAACTTCGTAGTAGAGCGCACCATACCACCGCTCCGGTCCTAGTTCCGGGACCTCCGGAGAAGGGATGCGTTCGGTCTGGTCGCGAAGCTCGAACAGGGCTTGAACGCGATTCATGCGTGTCAGCAGGAAGCCTTCGAACAGATGGCTCCCGTTCGCACGGGGCAGGTTCCATGTGAACAGTCTGAAGCTTCCGTCCGGTGCGTCCACAAGTGTGATCGGTACATCATTGAAGTAGCGCTCGAAAGCGTCCTCTGCCTCTAGAAGTGAACGGAGACCGGCCTTCACCAGGATGTTCAAGCTGTCCTGCTCGGCATCGGTCGCATCCGGAATTGCGCGCAGGTGGGACGACAATCGGGCTGCCGTGCTGTCCTGCGCGGAAACGACCGGACCGAATGTCAGAGCACCGCACAGAACGAAGAACCGAACGGTCATGATGATAGCAACGCGCACTGTGGCGATGGAGTATCCAAGATCGTACCGGGGTGGTGCTGTTTCGCGGTCGATGCCAACGATCCCTGTCGCATTCCTCAAAGGTGCATGAACTCCTTCTTGGCAAGCAATTGCTCCTTGGTTTCCCGGTGGTCGGGGTCGTCCACACAGCAATCCACAGGGCATACGGCTGCGCACTGGGGTTCATCGTGGAATCCGGTGCATTCCGTGCACTTGTCCGGAACGATGTAGTAAACGTCCATGGAAACAGGCGTATTCACGGAGTCGGCATCGTAGGAGTTACCGGTCGGGGTGGTCTGCTGGCCATGCAGGGAAGTCCCATCCGACAAACGCCATTCGGCGCCTCCTTCATAGATCGCGTTGTTGGGACATTCGGGTTCGCATGCACCGCAGTTGATGCATTCGTCGGTGATGATGATGGCCATATTGCTTCGCTCTACTTTTGGCCTTCCCGCTCCACGTCCGTCCAGAGGGCCGTTGGGATGGGGAAGGACCGCAAAGATAGACCGACGGCTGTGTCGGGAAGGACAATGAACGAACAGGATAAGGTGGTATCCACCCAACGGATCGCAGCATTGGCCCAGCTTGGGCGCGCGATGGGGGCCCTTGGGTCGGGTGCGGCGTGGCCGGGTCATGTTTGTGGACTGGACGAACTGGAGTACGGTGAACTCGATGGACTGATCCGCCGGGCCCATGTTCGCAATGGCTGGTTCACCGAGGGGAACGTACGGCACGCTTTCGGAGCTTGGTCCAAAGCACTGACCTCGCAGGGTCTGACAGAATGGATCGCGACCTATGAGGGCTTGGGTGCCGTGCTTGGAGAGCAGCGGACGGTCGGGTTGATCCTCGCCGGGAACATCCCATTGGTGGGGTTCCACGATCTGTTGTGCGTGTGGTTGAGTGGCCACCGGGCGAAAGTGAAGCTCTCTTCACAGGATTCCGAGTTGATACCGGCGCTCATTAAAGCCTTGGACGAGTTTCTTCCTGGGACTGCCGCTGCTATCTCTTTCGAACAAGGCAAATTGGGGGAGATCGATGCCATCATTGCGACCGGTAGCAACAACACAGCACGGTATTTTGAACACTATTTCGGACATCTGCCGAGGATCGTGCGCAAGAGCCGGAACAGTGTGGCTGTGTTGGATGGTACCGAAACGGACGAAGAGTTGATCGCCTTGGGCGAGGACGTACTACGGTATTTCGGGATGGGCTGTCGTAGCGTGTCCAAGCTATTCGTTCCGGAGGATTTCGATCTGGATCGCTTCTTTCAGGCCGTCTTCGGGTGGAAGGATATGATCCAGCACAACAAGTACGCTAACAACTACGACTATACCCGTGCCCTATGGATGCTGGATGCCGTGGATTTCTTGGAGAACGGCTTCCTGTTGGTGAAGGAGGATACTGCACTAGCGAGCCCGGTCGCTACGGTGTTCTACGAACGCTACTCGGACGCAGCACTCGTGGATGGCACATTGGCGGCGCGATCCTTGGACCTACAGTGCATCGTCGGGCACAAGGGGATACCATTCGGACAAGCGCAATACCCGGCATTGAGTGATTACGCTGACGGGGTTGATACCCTTCAGTTCTTGGGACAGCTGACCTAGGTCAGGGCCGGAATTCGTAACACCCCAAGTCTCTCGGGTTGGACCGTTGCACGCCGTCCAGGTCGAAGAATGTGCCGTTCGTTCCAAGATCCACGGCTTGGTCCACACCGAAGGATGAAGACGTAAGGTGGAAATCGCGGCCGGGAACATCCACAAAGCCCGCACTCCGGTTCCTGTAGATCGTGGTCTGATCCGGAAAGAAAGAGGGGTCGGTCGTGCTCACGTCCGTGCGTAGCATCATGTAGCGAAAGTTCAGGTCCGGGGTGTCCAGATCGTTGAATTCGATCAGGAACTCGTTCGCGTTGGCGCCATGGATGATGCCGTTGTAGAAGTCGCTGTTCACGATCTGCCGGACCTGGATCGTGTTGGTGATGTCGCGGAACGCATTGGTCATGTAGAACGCTGGGGTCTGCCGGATCTCATAGTCCCAGTAGTTCGCGAGCGTGAACTGATCGAAGAGGTATTCTCCGCCGCCGGTGAGGGCTACCCCGTACTGGGCACAGTCCCCAACAAGCAGGTTCGTGGCTTGGATCCTGTAATTGCGGCTCAAGAGACCTACAGCACTGCAGTTGCGGATCTTCACCTTGTCAAGGACCAATTTGGTCGCGCTCGTTGGTTCTTCCGGGTATAGCGGGAAGGTCTCACACTGGATCCCGATCAGGGAGTTCTTCACCACACAATTCTCAAAACGGTTCTCGTTGGCTGCAGGCCCTTCGTTGATCCAGATCCTATCCCATTGACCCGGAAGCTCGGCATAGAACGGCTCCAAACGGTCCCCTTGGAAGGTGATCGGTTGGTCCACGGTGCCCAAGGCTTTGATCTGCCCCCAGCGGTACACCCACAACCCGCCTCCGCCATGGAAATGGACCCTTACACCGGCATCGATCTGCAGCGTACTGCACGAATCAACTACCGCGTATCCGTAGATCACATAGGGCTTGTCATTGGTCCAGAGAACGGTCTCACACGTGCTTTGGCCATTGTCATCCAATCCGGCAATGATGCTGAACCGCGGAAACCCTTGGATCGCTCTGTCCGGATAGAAGAAGTGGGCATCTTGGCCCCAGGCCACCAATAAGACCTCCTGTTGGTTCCCATTGGTATTGAACAGGATGTGGTCTTCGATGATGAAGGGGTTGCTCGAATTGTTCTGGTCCAGAGAGGCTTCCACGAACACGAAAATGCTGTCGCCACCGTAGATCTCGATATCCTCGAAGGTGGTTCCGGAGGCACCGTCCACGTTGATCCGGTAGGGGGAAGGGGCACCGCCCTCCAGGGCGATATCCACACGGACCGCATTGCTGCTCGGGTTGCGCACGACGAAACGCTTGGTGACCGAGAACGGAACGGTGGTGAAGACCGTATCGAACAGCACCGTGTCGGCACTGAGGTCCAAGGTGATCCCCGGGTCGTCCGAGAACTTCTCATCCTTGCGGCAGGCCGTGAGCACAAGGCCGCCTATGAGCACTAAGAGGAGGGGGCGTAGGGGCTTCAAACTGCGCAAAGATGGTCCTTTGCGTTCATGTACGTGGAATGCACCTCGATCATTGTATCCGGGTCCGACTTTGCATCGAATCGAGCGCGTTCCGGGCCTGATACGGAGCGTTGCTTTGTATTCCGGAACGAAGTTCCTACTTTTGCCGCCCCAACGGAAGAAGCACAATGAAACCCGAGATCCACCCGAGCAATTATCGCCTCGTCGTATTCAAGGACATGTCCAATGACGACATGTTCCTTTGCAAGAGTTGCACGAATACCAGTGATACGATCACATGGGAGGACGGGAACGAATACCCGTTGGTGAAGTTGGACATCAGCCAGACCTCGCACCCATTCTACACCGGCAAGATGATGTTGGTGGACACCGCCGGGCGTGTGGACAAGTTCAAGAAGCGTTTCGCCAAGCACCAAGCGAAGAAGGATGAAGGTGAGGCGCCAAGCGCCGAGTGATCCTTTCTACGAATTGCTGGGAGCCCTCGACCACCGGTCGGGGGCTTCGCATTTGAGGGACGTTCAACTATTCTATATTGAGTTCAAGTACATGATATCCAGTATTTTGGATAGTAACTATTAAAGTAATGGTTGATGGGTGCTGGCCATCTTGGATCGCTCAGTAGGACCCAAATCT
Organism: Flavobacteriales bacterium; assembly: GCA_020437805.1. GTDB lineage: Bacteria > Bacteroidota > Bacteroidia > Flavobacteriales_F > PHOS-HE28 > PHOS-HE28. The sequence goes on along the minus strand of JAGQVV010000149.1, from coordinate 3,181 downwards.
CCCCGGCCGAGGATCACCGGTACTTGTCCTCCTTGCCTGCGCCTTCCCGGATCATTTCCAAGGCCTGAGCGATCCTTCGCTTACGGGTCTCTTCCTTCTTGGCATCCGTGATCCATTCCACATACTCCTTCTTGTGGGTGTAGTTGAAGCGTTCCCAATGGCGCCAGGCGTCGTCATGCTTTCTAAGGCACCCTTCAAGGTCCGGAGGTATCACCAATGTCTTTCGCGCCGGTTTGGCATCGGCAAGCTTCGCCCCGCTCTGGTTCACCTTGATCGCTTGTTTCACGAGATCGAGGAAGGCCTTTTCATTGATCGGATCGCCTTCTTTCAGCTTGTAGCCCCGCATGCCTTTTGCCTTCTCCTTGCCATCTTCATCGAAAAGGCCTTTGGGGTCGTTCACAAGCGCTCCCTTGTGGAACCACACGGCGATATGGTTCTTGAAGCCCACCATGCCCAACATGATCCCTTCATGATCGAAATGCGGAGCGTTCCAACGCCAATTCTCCTCGATCTCTTCATTGGCCGCGTGGATCAATTGGCGTATCCGTACCATGAGTTGGCGTTGCCATTCAGGCCTATCGGCGATGTACAGGTTGATCTTTTCCTGAGCATGCATGGGACGAACGATTTGAAGGGACCAAACTAATATGCATTCATTGGTTCCATCAGGTGCATCGACGTGAGGCTAACAACGTTCTATGATGGCCGCGTAGCCTTGCCCGACCCCTACACACATGGTGCACAGGGCGTAACGTAGGTTGCGGTCTTGCAATTCCAAGGCTGCGGTCTGCAAGAGGCGTGCACCGCTCATGCCCAAGGGATGGCCCAATGCGATAGCGCCACCGTTCGGGTTGATCCGCGGGTCATCATCCGCAAGCCCCAAGCTTCGGGTACAGGCCAGGGCCTGCGCTGCGAAGGCCTCGTTCAATTCCACGATGTCCATCTGCTCAAGGCCAAGGCCAGCGCGCTCCAGCGCGAGTCTGGTCGCGCTCACTGGACCGATACCCATGATCCGGGGCTCAACACCGACCACGGCACTGCTCACCAGTCGGGCCATTGGTGCCAGTGCATGGCTCTTTATGGCACTCTCGCTGGCCACCAACACCGCCGCTGCTCCATCATTGAGCCCACTGGAGTTGCCGGCCGTTACGCTACCATCCTTCCGGAAAGCCGGACGCAATTTGCCGAGTACCTCCATGCTCGTGTTCGGCTTGATGAATTCATCCGCATCGAACACGAGCGGTTCACCTTTCCGCTGTGGTATGGATACCGGGGCGATCTCCCGCGCCAACCGACCTGAAGTCCGGGCGACGGTTGCCTTCTGGTGGCTCCAAAGTGCGAAACGGTCCTGGTCCTCTCGCGAGATGGCGTGCTCCTGCAACAGGTTCTCGGCCGTCTCTCCCATACCATCCGTTCCATACTGCTCGTGCATCCTCGGATTCACGAAGCGCCATCCGAAACTGCTGTCGAACATCTGCGCATCGCGTCCAAAGGCGGTGCTCGTCTTGCTGACCACCCAAGGGCCACGCGTCATATGCTCCATTCCTCCGGCTATGAACAGGTCTCCTTGCTGCGCTGCGATGGCCCTGCCCGCTTGTACCACGGCGCTCATTCCGGACGCACAAAGCCGGTTCACCGTCTCTCCCGGAACGGAAACAGGCAAGCCCGCGAGCAGGGCTGCCATGCGTGCCACGTTCCGGTTGTCCTCCCCGGCTTGGTTCGCGCAACCAAGGATCACTTCGCTGATGGCGGCAGGGTCCAATGAGGAGTGCCGTTCCATCAGCGCTTTGATGGGATGTGCGGCGAGATCGTCCGCACGCATGGTGGAGAGTGCCCCGGTGAAATTGCCTATCGGGGTGCGAATGGCGTCGATGATGTAGGCTTGGTTCATGCAGTGGAGGTTGGTCCATCATTCGGGAACCAGGGTTTCCCGGTCCGATAAACGGTCCCTTTGAAAAGCGCAACGGTCTCGTCCCGTTGGTTGGTGATGGTGATATGGTACACACCGATACGCCCGGTGAGGCTGAGCTCGCTGGATCTGGCGGTAAGAAGGTCCCCGGTAATGACCGGTTTCGTATGGCTGATGGATGTTTCAACAGAAACGGAACGGATCCCGTGCGCATTGGCGGCGAATGCCAAGCAGCTATCGCCTAGTGAATAGGTGATCCCGCCATGCGCTATCCCGAACCCATTGAGCATCTCCTCACGAACGCGCATCCTCAGGATACAGGTCCCGGGGGCCACCTGTACGCGCTCGATGCCCAGCCATAGACTGAAAGGGTCGCCGTCGTACATCCGCGAGACGACCTTTTCCGCAAGTTCCAGTTCCGTCATGCGGGGTAAAGCTATGGTTGATCCCCGCATGGCATTCGTTGTGCCGGTCACGAGCGATCACACGTCGAACAATTCCTTTGGTATGGCACCCTCGTGCTCAAGCAGCCATCGCTTTCGCCAAAGTCCGCCGACATACCCGGTCAATAGCCCATCGCTCGCGATCACGCGGTGGCAGGGTACGATGATGGGTGTGGGGTTGTGTGCACACGCGTTGCCAACCGTCCTGGCGATCGCCTTACCACCGATCCGGTCCCCGATCATCCGGTAGGTGCGGGTCTTTCCGAAGGGAATCTCATCGAGAACCTCCCAAACCATCCTTTGGAAGCGGGTTCCCAAGCGTTGCACGGGCAGGTCGAATGTCTTTCGCTTCTTGCGGAAGTAGCTGTCCATCTGCTTGCGCGCTTCGGTCAGCACCTTGGGCTCCTTGCTATGCCGTCCTTTCAAGGCATCGAAGGAAACGCACGTGATGAACTCCCCATCGCTTTCCAACCAGAGCTTTCCGATCGGACCTTCCACTACACTGACATGCCTGAGCGTGAAGAGTTCCGGTGTCTTGTCGTTCTTCATGGTGGAGGATCACGTTCCTAACTTCGAACAAAATACAGCACATGGCCCACTTCACGTCCGACTTCAATCAGTTCTACAAGGACCTTGCTAAGAACAACAACAAGGAATGGTTCGACGCCAATCGAAAGCGCTACGAAATGAGCGTGAAAAAGCCCTTCCTTGACCTCGTTTCAGCTGTTATCGCGAAAGTCGGGAAGGTGGACAAGAACGTTCGGATCGAAGCCAAGGAAGCCATCTTCCGGATCAATCGGGACATCCGGTTCAGCAAGGACAAGACGCC
>JAGQVV010000148.1 GCA_020437805.1 Flavobacteriales bacterium | reverse complement strand
AACGTGGATCTGGCCTTGGGCAGCTTGGAGGTGGACCTCGATGCCTTCGACCCAGCGAATGCGCGCTACCACATCGACGATCTGTTGTTCGCCGACACACGTGTTGACATTCGCATGGCGAGCGGAGCGCCAACGCCTGACACCTACCCCGATCTGGAGAACCCCTTGGACGGGTTCGACATCCGTTTCAATGCGATCGAACTGGAACGTGTGGCCTACCACATGACGACCACGAACACCGGTGATAGCCTTTGGTTGAACATGGGGTCGGTGGAGGTTGATGCGAATGACATCAACCTCTCGACACTACGGCTCGAACTCGACGCCTTGGACCTGAACGATGTTCATTTCGGAATGCTCAGCATGCGGGATACCTCGGCAGTGCCAGTGGATCCAGCGCAACCCATTGCATTGCACAACGATGGCTTCCGCTACCTGGTCCGGGACTGGGCGATCACTGTGGATGATCTGGATGTTGAGCGCAGCAGCTTTGCCATGCACACCGGAAGCATCGCCACAGGCACCTCCGTCTTCGATCCGGATCACATGCATTTCAAGCAGATCGGTTTGCTTGCGGAGGATCTGGTATTGAGCAATGATCGCATCGCGCTACAGGTCAAGGAACTTGAAAGTGTGAGTGGTCCGCAGGACACACGGCTGTTCGCCGAACTCGTGATCGAAGCAACTCCCACGCGGATCGAATTGACAATGGGAGAACTCGGCCTCGCCAGTACTCGGGTGGACTTGGATGCGCTACTCCGACCATCGGATCTCGCGCAGTTGCTCAATTCTCCGGAAACAGTTCCCGTCACGGTCATGCTCAGCACCCAACTAGATCAAGAGCGACTGCAAGACGTGCTCACTGCCTTGGACCAAAAGCTACCGGAAGTTGTACACGGCCACGAAACGTTGGACGTACGCATCGCATTGGCCGGAACTATGGAACGTGTGGATTCGCTTAGCGCACAGTTGAACGGTGATCGAGGCAGCGTGGTGAATGTGCGAGGACGCGCGACCGACCTGCGCAAGTGGCCCAATTCGGGGCTCACCGTGGAGATCCCGCGGATCACCATGGGTCCGATGTTGCGGCAACTGATCCTTCCATACGTACCTGCGAATGTGATGCCTGCGCGTTTCACGATGACCGGCCGTGGGAACTTGCAAGGCGGCAGCTTGATGGCGCGGCTGGATGTACGAAGCGACCTCGGTAACATACGCGGTGATATCCATGCCGACGATTGGACGGATGGTCCACCTGGAACCATGCACACCGACCTATACCTGGAGCGGTTGGACATTCCACGCTTCACCGGGGACAGCACCATCGGTCCACTGAGCGTAAGACTTACCGGCGAAGGCATTCGAATGAACAGCCATGACCGTGTGGCGGAACTCAGCATACGGCCCAGTGAACTGTTCGTGGATGGTAACGACCTGAGCAGTGCGAGCGGAAAGGTCTTCCTTCGCGGCGATTCCGTGGAGTTTCAGATCACCGCCGCCGAGGCTCTTGCGGATCTGGACGTGCGACTGATCGGCCGTATCCCTGATGAGGAAGGAGACCTCTGTGCTACTGTGGAACTCGTGGTCCGTCGCTTGGAACTCGCAAATCTGGGTCTACTGGACCATGAGCTCGATCTACGCGGCACCGTTCGAGGTGAGTTGTGCCTGGGCAAGGATGAACTACTGCAAACGTCGATGTCCGCCGATGGTATGGAGATCTCCAACGCGGAGAAGTCCTTCCGTTTTGAACGGTTCCTGACCGATGCAACACTTGCGAAAGACTCCACGAAAATCAACTTGGACAGCGATGCGATCACGGTCGATCTATGGACGAACCTCTCGCTGGACAGCCTGATCTCACGATCATCCCGGAAGCTACTGAGCATCCTGTACAAGGACAGTGTGGTCACGCCCCTTCCGGGCCGTCACGGAAGCCTTGTCGTTCAGCTCCACCGGCCCGAACTCCTCACCGGACTTGTGGTTCCCGATCTGCACGAGATCACGTTGGAACGATTCGAAGCGAGCTTCGATAGTGACGTTGAAAAGACCACCCTCCACATTGACCTTCCGCATATCCTGTATGACAGTGTGAAGGTGGACGACGTCCTGATCGCGATGGATGTCACAGGGAACGAGTTGAATGGGCTGGTCACGATCGCAAGCGTTTCGAGGAACGAATTCAGCATTCGAGGTGTACGTGCGGAGGCGGTCACGAAGGATGGTAAGGCCACCACCACATTGCTGGTGCAGCCCGAAGGTGAAGCTGTTGATTATCGCGCCGGACTTGAATTGCAGCGGACCCCGGATGGCCGGCATCTCCACATCCAAGAGGATCTTGTACTGAACGGAAAGGCGTGGACCGCCGACCCCGACAACATGATCCGTTCGACCGAACAAGGCGTCGTCGCCGAGCACTTCATCTTGAGTTCCGGCAACGAACGTATCGAGGCCCGTACTGAGCAGGATAGCACGGTGATCCTGATCCACGAGTTGGAGCTCGGGACCTTCGCCCGAGTGATCTCCACCACCGATAGCGTGCCCATGGCCGAAGGGCGCATCAACGGCCATGTGCGGCTACCGCGTACGAACAACCTGCCCGGCGCCGATCTACGCGTGGACCAATTGCGGATCCTCGGGACCGAGATGGGCGCCATCCGACTTCAAGCTTCCACGGACGATAGCAGCATGGTCCATCTATCGGCGGAACTTGAACATGCGCACAATGAATTGACCGCGGAAGCCAGCATAGGCTTGGGAAGCAACGACGCCATAGATGCCCGCATGCAACTGGACTTCGAGGAACTCGAAGCCTTGGAGCCCTTCCTCGGGGACCTGATCTTTCACTTGGATGGAGCGCTTACCGCTGATCTGACCTACCAACAGCGGGTTGACGATGTGCAGATGCGCGGTACGATCACCTTGGACCACACTTCGGTGGGCGTGATCATGACCGGGTCCACTTACATGATGGAGAACGGCTTGATCGATGTGGACGAGGCAGGGATACACTTCCAACGAATGGAACTGTTGGACACCTTGGGGAACCGGTTTGAATTGAAGGGTGACATCCACCGCACGGGTGCCTTGTCGGGGAACCTGGACCTTGGGATCCGCACGCAACGCTTCCAAGTGACCAGCAGCACGATCAAGGAGAACAGTGCCTTCTTCGGTGATCTCTTCGCATCGGCGGACCTGAAGCTGAACGGGCCCATCCGCAACCCGGTCCTCAGCGGTTCACTCGGCATTCTGGAAGGCACAACGTTCAGTGTGGTGCTACCGGCCAGCGAGGTGGAACTGATCGACTCAGAAGGGATCGTGGTCTTCACGGACGACCTGATGGCGTACGACACGGTGAAGGTGAGCGCCGACAATGGGATGCTGCGCGACAGTATCCAGGCACGCCTGCCCGGTATCGCGTTGGACCTGCACCTGACCACGGACAAGAAAGCCAAATTCGCTGCGGTCCTCGACCCTACCACTGGCGACCAAGCAACCTTCAGTGGTGCCGCCGATCTGGTGTTCCGGTACGCGCCGGGCGAGGACATGTACCTCAGTGGGCCATTCGTGGTGGAGGATGGTGGGTACACGCTCGAGTTCTATGGATTGGTGCGGAAGCGTTTCGATCTGGTCCGTGGCAGCACTCTTACCTGGAGCGGCGACCCCTTCCAGGCCAGCATGGATGTTCGCGCCCGCTATGTCAGTACCAGCGCGCCCTACCCGCTTGTTGCTACGCCGAACAGCACCATGACAGAAGTGGAAAAGAACCGCTTGAAGCAACCCATTCCTTTCGAAGTGATGATCGCGATGGAAGGAACGATGGGCTCGCCCGAGGTCGATCTCGGGCTCGATCTGGACGATGCGCTCCGCAACAGCTTTCCGCAAGTGGGTGATCGGCTGGACCAACTCGCACAACCCGGCAATGAGGAAAGCCGGAACCGGCAAGTGTTCGGTCTGTTGGTACTCAACAGCTTCATCGAAGAGAACGGGACCGAAGGAAACAGTAACAGCAGCATCGCAACTTCGGCGGCACGCAATTCCGTGAACGGCCTGCTCACCGCACAGATGAACCAGCTCAC
>JAGQVV010000147.1 GCA_020437805.1 Flavobacteriales bacterium | reverse complement strand
CCGATCAACAAGTTGCCCTCCCTATCGGTATTGATGCTGCGGATGAAGTTGTCGTGGAGACCATTGTCTTTGTTGTAGGTACGAAGGCCCTTGTCCGTGACCACGGCCACTCCTGCGTCCAACGTACCGATCCAGACCTGGCCATCGCTGTCCTCACCGAAACAGAACACCACATCGCTTGGCATGCCGGTGGGGATATCATAGCGCTTGATCGCGTTCTGGGGGTCGCGACGGAACGCGCCGCCACCCACCGTTCCGACCCACAAGGCTCCTCTGCTATCCACGAAGACGGAGGTGAGCCGGAACACGCCGCTCACACCGGGAATAAGCACTTCGGTGAATGCATCCGCGCCTTTGTCATATCGCTTGATCCCACCACCATCCTCGACAACGCAAAGGCCCTCTGCCGTAGTGATGACCGCTCCGAGCAGTTTCTCCTTCACCCCCTTATCGGTACCGTACCGCGTGGCACCCACCTCTCCGCCCGCATCGGGCAACGGGTCCAGTCGCAAGGCCCCGTCACCTGCCGTGATCAGCCAGATAGCACCATCCTGGTCCTGCAGCATCGCGGTGATCGCACTACCCATACCACCGGCCACGGAGTAGGCTTGGAAATGGTTGCCTTGCAGCATGGTGATCCCGCCGTCCAGATGCCCCGCGAAAAGCCTACCATCACGATCCAACAACAGGGAGCGCGCACCACTTCGCGCCACTCCCTCATCGGTACCGTGGTTCAGTATCACATTGCCATCGTAGCTGGCCAAGCCGGCTTCCGTGCCGATCCACACGATCCCGTAACTGCTTTGCAGAGCCGCGTACACCTTGGAAGCGGGCAGACCGTCCTGAACGCCTTTGTTCTCAAAGAAATACCGTTGGGCCTGACCTTGTATTGCGAGGAGTGCAGCGAAGACGAAGAGGAAGGGTCGGATCATGGATCCGGCGGTGGTGTGCATGGCCGTAAGTTAGAGCGGTATGGCGATCCGGCCAACCGGATCAACGCGTCAGCTCGTAGAAGGAGGCGTCCGTGCCGGCCGCATCCGAGACCACCACGGTGTTCCCCACACTTTCGCTGTAGTTCTGCATCTGGGCCTTCAGGGAACCATAGTTGAAGTAGCTGTAGATGTCGTCCTTACGTGCATCGACCGGCACCCAGTATGCCTTTCCACTGGTGCTTCGTCCATGGCCGCTGTACCAGACAAGAATGGTATTGACCTTATTGCCACGGACCAGATCACGGAGCTCCACATTGAAGAAGCGCTCCATCTGCTCCTTGCTCATGTTCTTCTTGCTGACGGTACGCTGCACGGTGTAATTGGCAAAGGCCTTCTGCATCTTACCAGCATCACTCCCGCCCTGAATCGCCGGGAAGTTCTTGTAGTTGCTATTGTCGATATGGACCAGCCATGTGACTCCCGTACTGGAGGTATTGGAGGATGTTGCGACCGGCTTGACCACGGGTGCGGCCGCGATAGCAGGGGCAGCGGCCCTAACTAGCGTGTACATGACCTCCGTGGCGTTCCCGAATTGGTCCTCGACGTGGACGGTGAGGCGGTCCTTGTCCTTGACATCGACCTTGATGCTGAATTCGGGATCGTTCCGGTCCGGAGGGTAACTGGCGTTCACGCCATTCACCTGGATGCTTCGGATCGGGCTATCATCGGTCACCTTCCCTTCCACGAACAGGCTTTCCTTGTCGGCCGGGATCGTTACCACGCGAGAGGCTGAGACTATCGGCGACGTGATCGCAACACCAGGCGGCTGCCCTTCTGTCCGCTCGACCGTCAACACGGTGGAACTCAGGTTGCCATAGATATCCACGGCCTGCACCACGATCTCCTTATCCTCCGGTCCCCAGGCGATGGATGAGTAGAACTGTGGGTCCTTTTCCTCCTTGTCGAAATCGACAGGGTTCCCGTTCACGGTGATATCCTTCAACAAGCTTTTGTCCAACACATGCCCGGATACCTTCAGATAATTCAAGGACGCCGAAACCTTGGCCACACCACCCTCACTGAACGGCTCAACGACCGTGAGTCTGGGAGGGTCGCTTTCACGGTTCATTTCGAACACTTGCGCAGCGATCCGTATCCGGGTCTCATCCAACCGAGCGAAGTCCGCAGCTTCGAATGTCCCTTTGTCCTGCATGGCACGCTGGGCCAAAGCGAGATCCTTCAGGGCACCTTCCATGTTCAGGTTGGCTTCCCTGTTCTGCGCGCGCAGGAGCAGGTCCACTACGGAGGTGGGGTCATCAAGGATGATATGGTTCAGGTCATTCACGGCATTCTGATGCTGGCCGTATCCACCATAGTACAGTGCGCGTTGGTGGTATACGTCATTGTCGGTCCGCCCCAAGGCGATGCATCGGCTTATGTCATCGATGGCCTTGGCGTACTCCTTCTGGAGGGCATATGCCTTGCTCCTTGTGAAGAGCGCATCGGTGCTCTGCGGATTCAGGTCCAGCGCCAACGTGCATTTGTCGATCGCCTTTTCCAGTGCCCGCATCTGCATGGTCGGTCCGGAATACTGTTCATACAACTTCAATTGCACCTCGGCCAAGGCGACATAGGCCGGTTCGTACATGTGGTTCCATTCCAACACGCGGTCCAAGTCCGACTCTGCGGTGTTGTAATCCCGGACAGCGGCCCGCACCAAGCCGTGGAGGTAATACGTGTCAGTGGTCCCCTTCAAGGCCAAGGCCGCATCGGAGGCTGTGGTGGCGCAGTCCAGATCACCCATTGCCAGACAGGCTCGGGTCAGTGTCTGGAGCGCTTCCATGTTCTTCCGGTCGATCAACAAGGCCCGGTCGCACAGTTCCTTGGCCTTGGAGGTGCTGTCGATCTCCATGTACGCCTTGGCAGCGGATGCGACCAGACCGGCGTCCGCAGGGTCCAGCTCGGCGATCTTCCCACGATCCGCGGCCACCATGGCCTTGTTCCCCAAAAGGACGTTCACTTCCGCCCGTGCTTGATAGGCCTTGATGAACGCCGGGTCGACCGATACAGCGAGATCGTATTTCTCCAAAGCCTTCTCCAGATCACCATCCTTGCGGTAAGCATCACCCTCCTTCAGGAAGGTCTTTCCGCCTTGAGCGTGGAGCATGTGGCTCGATGCGCCGATGACGAAGAGCAACGAAAGGTGGAATAGGAACCGCATAGGTGGAAAGCTAAAATAAGGGAACCCCTGCAGGTGGCCTTTCGGTACTGAAGGTCACAGTTGGGCTACCCATGTTCACTCTTCCTTCATGAAGTGCGCCATGACCTCCGGCGTGACCCCGGTGGTACTGAAGCCCCCGTCATGGAACAGATTCTGCATGGTCACATACTTGGTGAGGTCGCTGAATAGGGAGATGCAATAACGTGCGCAGTCGATCGCTGGAGCGTTACCCAGCGGGCTCATTTCCTGGGCGAAGCCGAAGAATCCATCGAAGCCTTTGATACCGGCTCCAGCCGTGGTCATCGTAGGGCTCTGGCTCACCGTGTTCACCCGCACACCCTTCTCCTTGCCCAAGCGATATCCCCAACTCCGACCGATCGATTCCAGCAATGCTTTCGCGTCGGCCATGTCGCCATAGTCCGGGAAGACACGTTGTGCAGCAATGTACGAGAGCGCTACCACGCTTGCTCCTTGGGCCAAGGAATCCTGCTTGTGCGCGGTCTGGAGCATGCGATGGAAACTCATGGCGCTCACATCCAAGGTCTGCTTGTACCACTCGTAGTTGAGGTCATCATACTTCCTGCCCTTGCGCACGTTGGGGCTCATGCCGATACTGTGAAGAACGAAATCCAACGGTCCGCCCAAAGTCTCGGTAGCACCGGTGAAGAGCGATCCGAGATCCGTGTCGTTGGTGGCATCAGCGGGAATGATCTTGGCTCCGGTGGCGGTAGCCAACTTCTCGATCTCACCCATCCGCATGGCAACGGGGGCATTGCTCAGAACGAAGGACGCTCCCTCCGCGTGCGCCAGCTCAGCCACTTGCCAGGCAATGCTTTGTTCGTTCAACGCGCCGGTGATAATGCCTCGTTTTCCCTTCAGAAGTCCATATGCCATGGTGATCGGATTGTGGGCGGTGAAGATAGGGCACTGGATCAGCCTGATCGGTCACCAATATCCACGACAACTTGGCTTGCGCATTGATCCACGAACCTATATTTTGCCCGTTCAACCTGCTCCGAACATCATGCGATCATACTACCTCCCTGTTCTCCTCATGGCCCTTGGTGCCGTGGAAGCCAGCGCCCAGTGCATCACCACCTTCCCGATGAACGAGAGCTTCAACGGGTTCACGGCCGGAACGCCGGGTACGTTCCAGAACAACTGGACGAATATCACCGGTGACGACCTGGATTGGTGGGCCGACCGCAACGGCACCCCTACCGCCAATACCGGACCCATCGGGGACCATTCGACGAACAGTACACGAGAGGAGTACATGTATGTCAGTGCCGCCGCCGCAAGCAACACGCCGAACAAGGCCGCTGTCCTGCAGTCTCCCTGTTTCGATCTCACGGGTCTCACCACCCCATATGTGTCCTTCTGGTATCACTTGCGCGGTGACCAGCAGGGTTCTTTGTTCCTTGACCTGAACGTGAACGGTTCGGTGGTCCAAAGCCTCTGGTCGGTGAGCGGGGATCAAGGCCTGCATTGGAAACAAGGCTGGTTGGACCTCAGCGCCTACCAAGGAGAATCGAACCTGCGCCTGCGTTTCCGGGGGGTCACGGGTTCCGGGGTCAGGAGCGATATAGGCCTTGATGATGTATTCGTGGGCAACTTGACGCCAGTGGTCGGCTGTTCGGATGCCACTGCAGCGAACTACAATGGCGCGGTGAACCTGAATGACGGTAGTTGTGATTACACGTGCCCGGCAGGACAAAAGCGGGTGAAGATCGACATCGTTTCGGACAACTATCCGAGTGAGACGACATGGACCCTGAAGAACGGTTCAACCGGAGTGACCTTGGCCAATGGCACGACGAGCGGGACTTCGCTTTGTGTGCCCGACAACACCTGCCTGGTCTTCCGTATCAACGACACGGCAGGGGATGGTATTTACCACAACAGTTACGGTTTCGGGGGATATTGGATCTATTTGGATGGTGCATTGATCAAGGAAGGCGGCGTTTTCGGCTCTTTCGAGGAGACCACATTCAATTGCCCTCCGGGCTTCAGCTGTTCCACGGCGCTTCCGTTGTCCTTGGCGCCCATCGGCGGCACCTACCCGGTAACATTGGCAACGTTCACCACCACTTCTGTTGAGCAATGGTATGATTTCACACCGCCGCAATCCGGTTCGTATGTGATCACCACATGCGGTACCAATGCATGTGATACGCGCCTCTGGCTCTATGACAATGCATGCGGGACGATCGTCCTGAGCGATGGTGTCGAAGGCGCGACCTTCGCGGATGATAACGACGGTGGATGTGGGGATCAGGCCCAAGTAAGCGCCAACATGCCCGGAGGTGTTCTTCACCATCTGCGGGTGGGCGATGACGCCGGGGATTGCGGAAGCGCCATTACCGTCACCATCATTTACAACGGTCCGGTGGTAGGTTGCATGGACAACGGTTCTTGCAATTACGAGCCGCTTGCTACGGTGGCCTGTACGGATTGCTGCATCCCCTTCGGCAATCCGGATTGTCCGGATGGACCTGACCTGACCCTGAACCAGACCTCCCTCACGAACAGCTTGACCATGCAAACGGTGAACATCACCGATGCATGTGCACCCGTGGAAGGTTGTACACGTGGCATGGGACAGCGGCGCGTGATCCGTTTCTCCACCCGGATCGACAATATCGGAACGACAGACTATTACATCGGGAACAACTCCACCTATCCGGGGATGTTCGACACGAACAATTGCCACGGCCATGCGCACTTCGCCGGCTACGCTGATTACATCCTGTTCGACCAGAACGGAGTGGCCATTCCGGTCGGTTTCAAGAACGGCTTCTGTGTGATCGACGTGGGCTGCACGCCGGGGCATAGCGGACAATTCGGGTGCAGCAACATGGGTATCACCGCCGGTTGCTATGACATCTACGGGTCCGGCACCACCTGCAACTGGATCGATGTGACGGATGTGGCCCCGGGTACGTATACCCTGGTCCTGCGCACCAATTGGCAGCGTGCTCCGGATGCCTTGGGTCGGCATGAGACCGATTACTCCAACAACTATGCACAGGTTTGCCTGAACCTGACCGCCACCTCCTTCAGTGTGGTCACCGATTGTCCGCCCTTCGTGGATTGTCTCGGGCAGCCGTACGGCGATGCACGGATGGACTGCAACGGGGTCTGCGCGGGAACCACCAAGCGTGGTGACCTGAACAACGATGGGAACCAGACCCAGCCCGACGCGCAGGAGTATGTTCAGCGGATCATGGGTGAGGACATCTCCCCTACTGACTGCAACGACCTTAACGGGGATGGGCTCATCACCGTGACCGATGCAGCGCTCATGGCGAATTGCTACAACGAGCAGGACTACCATGATCAGAACAACCACGTCCTGCACTACCACCCGTGGTGTGATTTCCCTCGTGGATACTTGAGCACTGGGGACAACGCGGAGCTCACGCTCGCGAACCTCGATCCGGTGGCGAAGACCGTTGACGTGCTTATCAGGAACCCCAGCGTGCGCGTGTTGGGTTACGAATTCAATATGGGTGGCCTTACGATCCAGTCCGTGCAGAACCTTGCTCCCAACCTGGTGGGCGAGATCTCCATGAACAGCTCCTTGGGCGGCACCAAGGTGATCGGCCTATCGTACATCGACAGCTCATTGGTGAAAAGCGCCGCATTCCAGCCCTTGTGCCGTATCACGTACCTGAGCTTGACGGGGGGCAGCGTGTGCATCGCCTCCATCGATGATATCGTGAATGAGGACGCCAACAATGTGATCACGTCGATCGTGGACGGATGCCTGGCGGTTCCCAACACCGTTTCCATCAGTCCGAAAGTGTGGCTGGATGGCGCGTACGATGGCCAAGCCGGGTTGATGCGAGATGATCTGCGCCTGGCCTCATTGATCCCGACGACAGAGCCATACACCGCGCTCGGATTCACCCACGCCGGTGGAGGTGGAAGCGAACAGGTCGCCCCTGCCGTGTTCAACGTGACCGGCAACGACGCTATCGTGGACTGGGTCCTCGTTGAATTGCGTGATGTGGCAGCACCCCACGGAATACTCGCCACGCGTAGCGCACTGCTGCAGCGCGATGGCGATATTGTGGCCATCGATGGCACCTCGCCCGTACAGTTGCAGCTCGCACCCGGGAACTATCACGTTGCGATCCGCCATCGCAATCACTTCGGTATCATGTCCGCTGCGCCGGTGGGTCTGGGTTCGGCCAGTACGGACGTGGATTTCCGTTCGCCGGCTACGAGCACGTGGGGGACGGCCGCGTGCAAGAACATTGGTGGCGTCATGGCCATGTGGGCCGGGAACACGTTGGCCGATCGCTCGCTGAAATACACGGGCATCAACAACGATCGTGATCCCATCCTTGTCGTGATCGGAGGTGTGATCCCCACAGGGACCGTGGCCGGATACTACCAGGAGGACTCCAATTTGAGCGGCTTGGTGAAATACACGGGCGTGGCGAACGATCGTGACCTCATCCTTCAGAACATCGGAGGTGTGATCCCCACGAACTCGCTCTCGGAACAACTTCCCTGACCCTGTCTGGTGACCTTGACCATTATCCACGTCCGAATGGACATGGGTAACGGTTGAGCCCGGTATCCCGTATAGTACTGCTCCATCATCAAGTAACAGCTCCGTGACACGTACGATCCTTTCCACCACCGCCGCTCTCTTCATGACGGCCGTTTCCGCGCAGATCTCCCAAGGCGGTAGCCCGATCGGCCTTTCACGCTCGTTGCCCGCACCCGCAGGGGTCAGGATGCCCGCCATTGATCTTGAAGCGCTCGCGGTCGAGGATCAGGTGAACGATCTTGATAAATCCATCCCATGGCGTTTCGGAATGAACCATAGCGTGGATCTGGACCTCAACAATTCCGGAACCTGGTCCACGTTGGAGGATGGCACACGCCTATGGCGCTTGGGTATTGTCTGTCCAGGTGCTTTGAGCGTGAACTTCGAATTCCATGATTTCCGACCCAGCGTCGGTGGAAAGGTGTTCGTGATCGATGGTCTTGGGCAGTACATCGGCGCATTCACGACAGCGAACGACCATGGCGAGCACGTGCTTGGCGTGCAGGCCATGAAAGGCTCCAGTATAACGATCGAATACCAGGTCCCTCCCATCGGGCCCATCGGGCATTTACGGATCGGGCAGGTCACACATGGCTATCGGGATGTGTTCAGCCATGCGAGGGCCTTGGGTTCATCGGGATCGTGCAACAACAATGTGATCTGCGCCGTGGGTGACGCATGGCGCGATGAGATCCGCTCGGTAGCCATGATAACCGTGAATGGTAGCGGGATATGCACGGGAACACTGATCAACAACTGTGCGGAGGATGCCACCCCATACTTCCTCACGGCCAACCACTGTCTTCCGGGGAACCTCAATGTGAGCACCTGGGTGTTCCGCTTCAATTGGGATAGTCCTTCGTGTGCGCAGAACCAGAACGGCCCCACCAACCAGACCGTCAGCGGCGCGACCTTGCTGGCAAGGAACGCGGGAAGCGACATGGGCCTCCTGCTCCTCAACAGCACGCCACCTGCCGGCTACAATGTCTATTACGCCGGTTGGGACCGCAGCGGTGCGACCCCAACAGGACAAACGGCCATCCATCACCCGAGCGGGGATGTGAAGAAGATCAGCTTCGATACCGACGATGCCGGGCAGGCCACTTATGGAAGCGCAGCGTGTTGGCGGATCTTCGATTGGGAGGACGGTACCACGGAACCCGGCTCCTCGGGAAGTGGGCTCTGGGACCAGAACCACCGACTGATAGGCCAATTGTACGGAGGGCAGGCCACGTGCAGTAACAATGTGAACGATTACTATGGACGCTTCGACGTGAGCTACCCGTTCATCCAGAATTGGCTGGGAAGTTGTGGGAACACCGTGGATGGTTTCGACCCGAATGCTCCTTCCGTGGCGCTTGATGCGCAGTTGAACAGCATCAGTGGCATCACCGGCGATCCGTGTGTGGCCTCCCGTTCACCGCTGATCACCATTCGAAATGGCGGTACCACGACCTTGAGCAGCTTCACGGTGAATTGGAGCCTTGCCGGTGGAGCAAGTGGAACGATCCCCTGGACCGGAAGCTTGGCATCCGGGGCCTCCACGGCCTTGTCGCTCGCCCCGATCACCTTGGTGGAAGGGTCCAACACCTTCACGGCCACCGTCACATCCCCGAACGGTGGAGTGGACCAGAACACAGCGAACGACCAGGCACAGCGAACAACGTTCCATGGCACGATCGCCGTTACGCTGGACCTCACCCTGGACCGCTACGGCGAAGAAACCTCATGGGAGATCCGCAGCGGAGCTTCCGTTGTGGCAAGTGGTGGACCGTTCACACGCGCCGGAAGCAACGGGGAATACCCACAAGCGCCGATCCAGATCTGCTTGGCCAGTGGTTGTTATGACCTGGTGGTCCTCGATTCCTACGGTGATGGCATGTGCTGCCAGTACGGCAATGGGTCCTTCGAACTTTCCGATGATCAGGCCACCGTGCTCGCCTCGGGTGGCACGTTCACCAATACCTCCACCCATCCATTCTGTGTAACGGCAACCGCACAAGTGGAACTCGGGGCAAAGGTCTTCCTCGAAGGACCGTTCGATAGCGGTAGTCAACTGATGGGCGATGCCTTACGGAGCGGAGGGCTTGTTCCCACCACCGAGCCATACTCCGCCTTGGGGTACACCCAAGTTGGCGGCGGAGGCGAATCCGTGCAGAGCAGCGTGCTGAGCACAACAGGGAGCAATGCGATCGTGGATTGGGTGCTGATCGAACTCCGCGGATCCGCTCCCTCCCATGCGGTGTTGGCCACGCGCAGTGCACTGCTTCAAAGGGACGGCGACGTTGTCGATGTGGACGGCACATCACCGGTCGTGTTCGACATCGGACCGGGCAGTTACCATGTGGTCGTTCGACACCGGAACCATTTGGGCGCCATGACGGCCACACCTATGGCGTTGGGCGGAACTTCCGTGACGGTCGACTTCCGTTCCACGACCACGAGCCTGTACGGTACCGAAGCGATGCGCACCATCGGGTCTGCGCGCGCGCTTTGGGCCGGGAATTGTTTGAATGATGGTTACCTGCGATACACTGGAAGCATGAACGACCGGGACCGGATCCTCACGCGGATCGGCGGATCCGTTCCCACGAACACCGTAACCGGCTATTTCCTGGAGGATGTGAACATGGACGGGCAGGCCAAGTACACCGGCGGATCCAACGATCGCGACCCGATACTGTTCAACATCGGAGGGTCGGTGCCTACGAATTCGCGCACGGAGCAGTTGCCATAGCGGGGTTCAGGACCCACCTTCGAGCAATACACGGGCATTGTCCAGTGCGGCCTTGGACAACTTCCGCCCGCTCAGCATCTGCGCCAAGGCCACCACACGCTCTTCGGCCAACACCGCTCTGATGCTCGTGTTCGCGACGTCCTCCGCTCGGTCCTTCGACACCACCAGATGTGTTCCGGCCTTGCTTGCGATCTGGGGCAAGTGGGTAATGGTCAGCACTTGACGAACCGCGCCCATTCGCGCCATGAGCGTTCCGACCCGGTCGGCCACCTCCCCGCTCACTCCGGTATCGATCTCATCGAACACCACGGTGGGCAGGTCCCTGGAGTCGGCGGCAAGGGAGATCAATGCCAGCATCACCCTGCTCAACTCACCTCCCGATGCAACCTTATCCAACGGCGCCGGTGCACGTTCCTTGTTCGCGGAGAATATGGCACGTACGGAATCGATGCCGGTCGGCCCAGGCTCATTGTAGTGGTGTCCGAAGCGGAATACCGCGTGCGGCATTCCGAGTTCATGCAGAATGGCCACCACTTGCCTGGACAAGGGTACCAAGGCTTTCACGCGTGCTTTCGATATTTCCTTGGCACGATGGAGCACCTCAGCGGAAAGGGCATTCTCCTCGGCTTCCAATTCCGCGATGCGATCACCCAGACCATCGATCCCCTGCACTTTCGAGCGCATCTCCTCCCGCAGTTCGATCAATGCTTCGACCGAATCAACGCGGTGCTTCTGCTGAAGCCTGAGGATCAGGTCCATTCTACCACGGAGCGATTCGGTCCGGGCAGGATCCATGACGATGTGCTCCAACGCGCGTTCGGCCTCTTCACCGATGTCCTTCACCTCGATACGCAAGGCCTCCAGGCGCTCCAGCAGCGCTCGTAGCTCAGGGTCGTGGAGCGCTGCCTTGTTCGATGTCCGGCGCAGTGAGGCGATCATGTTCACCAAGCCGTGCTCCCCGGCAGCACCCGCACCCAAAGCGGTATAGGCAAGCGTCAATTCCTCGGCATTCTCCGCTTTGGTGAGTTCGACGGCGATCACCTCCTGCTCCCCGGGTACCAAGGCTGCCGCCTCCAATTCCTCCAACTGGAAAAGCAGGAAGTCCTGCTCACCCCGGGAACGCCCTTCCTCATCGCGCAACGCGGAGAGCCGATGGTGAAGCGCGCGCCAGTCGGTATATCGGCCTGAGTACGCGTGCACCTCTTTCCCCTGACCTGCCACATGGTCCACGAGACCGAGTTGGAAGCCGGGGTCGTTCAGCAGTAGAGTGTGATGCTGGCTATGCACATGAACCAGGCGCTCCCCCAATTCGCGTAGCTGTTCGAGCCGCACCGGGGTGTCGTTCACGAACGCGCGGGAACGCCCTCCGGGTTCCAATTGACGACGAAGGATCAAGGTCGGTTCCGCTGGGACCTCGCTACGTTCCAACCACGCGCCGATATCGAGACCCTGCGGATCCACTTCGAGTTCGATGACGCAGCGCTTCGCCGGATCACGCAGTGCACCCGATCCGGCACGTTCACCCATGGCCAGAGCGAGCGCACCGATGAGGATGCTCTTACCACTTCCCGTTTCGCCGGTGATGATGGTAAGGCCCTTCTCCAACTGCAGGTCCAATTCCTCGATCAAGAGATAATTGCGGATGTGCAGTCTGCGGAGCATTCCGGTAAAGGGTCGTTGAAGGCTCGGTCCCGTTATTGATGCGAGCGGCGTTCCTACGAACCGCGCATCATGTTCTGGTACTGGCTGATGTGCCCGGGATCGATGATCTGCAAAGTGTTGAAGAGCTTGGTCTTCTCCGATGGGTCGGCCGGTTTGAACACCTCCACCAGCTCATTGTACTTCGCATTGAAGAACACTTGGAGGTTGTAACTGGCGGGCTTGGCCTGATGAACGGTCTTCAACTTCTCGATGCTCGATGAGATGACACGTCGGGAATCAGCGACATCCTCGGTCATGGTATCCATCCCAAGGCGATGGTAATCGTACAGCATCTCGCGGAAGGGGCGGAACACGGCTTGCACCTGATTGTCCAGAAGCCAGTACCGATTCCGCTGGTTCTCAAACGCCTTCCATCCCGATTCGGCCACATTCTGCGCGTTGTTCACTACGTCTTGCGCCAAATTGTAGTATTCGGTCCCACCCATGGGCGAAAATGTATCCGCATCCACACCCAGCACGAAGTAGGCATAGAAGCCCAGGATGGATGACAGGTTGTTCAAGTGGCGTTCCGGCGTGAACTCGATCTGTGTATTCTCCAGATAATTGAACTGGACATCGATGTCCACCAGGTCCAGGATCGGTGTATTGTAATCCGTTCCGTACACGGGACGGGCGTAGATCACCTGCAACGAGCCCTCGTAGCGCGTCTGGTCCACTTGGCTGTTGATGGTAAGCAACAGGTTGATATCCAATCGTTCCTCCGGCGCATAGTTCCGATTGCTGAATCGGCGGGTCTGGTAGAATTCCTGGATGGCCGTTTCCATGGCGCGGAACACCCCCGGCTGCGCATTGGCCACTTGCGGCGCGATCACGCTTACTTGGCAATTGAACTCCTGGGCCCGGATCGGGCTGAGCAGCAGGCAGAAGGTGAAGGGCAGGAAGATCCTAATGGGCATTTCAGATCGCGGATTCCAAGTGGTCCAAGATAACACGGGCTGTTTCCGACTTGCTCAACAACGGGAAAGCAACGGGATCCTTGTCCTTACCGATCAACGTCACTTTGTTGGTATCGTGACCGAAGCCAGCTCCTTCATCCTTCAGGGAGTTCAATACGATCATATCCACGTTCTTACGTTCCATCTTACCCTTCGCATGGGCGAGCCCATCGTCCGATTCCAGCGCGAAGCCGACCAGGAACTGACCTTCGGACCGATTCCGACCCATCCACGCAAGGATATCCTCGGTGGGTTCCAATGCGATGGAGAGGGGGCTGTCCTTCTTCTTGATCTTGGCGGTGGAAGGCGAAGCAGGGCGGTAGTCGGCCACCGCAGCGCTCATGATCACGATATGGCAATCCGTGGATCTCGATTTGCAGGCCTTGGCCATTTCAGCAGCCGAGGTCACGTCAGTGCGGACGATGCCAGGGCGGTCCAGTGCGATGGACACAGGACCGGTGACCAATTCCACAGTGGCTCCGCGCATGGCGGCCTCTTCCGCCAACGCGAAGCCCATCTTGCCGCTGGATCGATTCCCGATGTACCGTACCGGGTCGATCGCTTCTTGGGTAGGACCGGCCGTGATCAACATCCGCTTGCCTTTCAGCTTGCTCCGACCTACAAGGTCCGAGCGCAGGCGCTCGACGATATCCGTGGGCTCGGTCATGCGCCCCTCCCCGCTCAGTCCGCTGGCAAGTTCACCACTGTCCGGTCCAATGGTATGCACGCCATGGTCACGAAGGCGCTCCAAATTCGACCGCGTGCTCGGGTCCCGGAACATCTCCAGGTCCATGGCAGGGGCCACATACACCGGGCAGGTAGCGCTAAGGTGACAGGCCAATAGGAGGTTATCGCACTCGCCATGGACCATTTTCGCCAAGGTGTTCGCGCTCAATGGCGCGATCAGCAGCACATCCGCCCACCGGGCCAGGTGGACATGATCGTTCCATGTCCCGCAACCGGAGACCAGCTCGGTCAAGACCGGTCGGCCGCTTAGTGTGGCAAGGGTGAGCGGGGTAACGAAATCGTGAGCGGCCGGGGTCATGATCACCTGGACCTCCGCGCCTGATGCCTTCAGCTCGCGGACCAAATGGGCCGTCTTGTACGCAGCGATGCTGCCCGTGATACCGAGCAGCACCTTACGATGTAGGGATCGTTCCACCGCTCGGGGGATCGTTCCGTGGACCAGGCTCAGGCCTCGGTCGCGGGGGTGGTGGTCTGGGCTACGGGCTCCGGACGACGGAAATACAGTTTACCTTCCTGAAGCTCCTCGATCGCCAATGCGGAGGGTTTGGGCAAGCGCTCATAGTGCTTGCTCACCTCGATCTGCT
>JAGQVV010000146.1 GCA_020437805.1 Flavobacteriales bacterium | reverse complement strand
CGTTTCCGCTCGGCCGGTGGCACCGGTCCGACGAATTCCCGTTCCGAGAAGACCACTTGTGGGATCTTCCACCACGGCAACAAGGCCATCAACAAATGGTCCTTGAACTCGCGTTGTCCAAGCACGATCGAAATGTTCACGTTCATCAGGATGAACATCAACAGGTTCACACCCGGTACAAGGAAGAGGAAGACCCACCACCATGGCTTGCCGCAGATCTGCAGCCAAACGAGGATGTTGTAGCCAGGAACGAAACCCGCCCAAGCAGGCTTTCCCGCCTTTTGGAACAGTTTCCAAAGGCTCGCGAGAAGGACAGCGAAATAGGCGTAGAGAAAGATGTATGGGATCATGCTCGGAGAATGTACAAAGGTCGAAAGAGGCTGGTTCTGTGGTTTCGACCGTACGGCGAAGGTGCGAACTACGCCCGAAGTGAACGGAAAGGGCTTGTGAAAGACTGTGAACACCGTGACCGGCGGCGGTCTGCAAAGGATGAACGGCGTTTGTTCATGATGCGTCCATCAGGTCATCCATCGTGAACATCCCCTTTCGACCGCATAGCCATTCCGCCGCGATCACCGCGCCGAGTGCGAATCCGCTTCGGTCGAAGGCCTCGTGGTTGATCACGATCCGGTCGTTCATGCTGGTCCAGCTCACGGCATGCTTGCCCGGAACTTCATCCAAGCGTTCAGCGCGGATCGGCACGGGTAGTGGTAAGACTGTGGCTTTCCGCTCTTTAACTGGATCCTGTGAAACCCTTGATGCATCCTGCAGTTCGAAGCCCGAGTATCGTGTGGTCTTCAGGTCGATATCGCGCGCCAAGGTGATCGCCGTACCGCTCGGCGCATCCTTCTTGTGGACGTGATGGACCTCATCAATGTGCACACGATACCCTTCCTGCTTGTCCATTAAACCTGCCAGCATGCGATTGACGCGGAAGAAGAGGTTCACGCCCAAACTGAAGTTGCTGGCCCACAGGAGCGATCCTCCATTGTCCTCGACCATGGCCTTCACCGTCCTCAATCGATCATACCAACCCGTGGTGCCCACCACGCACGGTACGCCATGTTCCATGCAGATGCGCATGTTGGCCATAGCTTGTTCGGGTGTACTGAACTCGATGGCCACGTCCGCGCCCATGGGGGGCGTTCCGGCATTGGAGCCATCCACGCGGAGCACCACCTCATGTCCGCGAGCGATCGCGACCCCTTCAATGGCTTTGCCCATCTTACCATAACCGTACAGGGCGATCTTCATGGTGCAGGGTCGAGTTGGAGGGAAGGGTTCATCATCGTACAGTGAGTGCCAATGAAAGACCGGGCGCACCCATGGAGGCTGTGGTCAGCGATGGACCGAGTCCCACGGTCAGGTCCCGGCTCACATCGAAGCGGACGAAATTCGCATCGACGCTTGCATCCACGATGTTCAGGACATAGACCAACCCGAAGGCGATGTAGCTCATGTCCCGCCATTTCTGGTAGGTATTCGTCAGGTCCAGCAGTTGGGACGAGCTGGCTTCACCGTTGAACTCGTCCACCGTGTTCGGGTCGCCATCCACCACTGCGATGTACGCGTCCTTGTACCGTCGGTATTGCGTTTGGTTGTCCTGGATGAACCAGTAGCTGATGCCCAGCCCGGCCCACACGATGGGTGCCTTCCAATACTTCCGATTGTAGATCTGACCCGCGCCGGGCACGATGGCGGAGAGGACGGTCGCTTTGGTGGGGGAGTGGCGTTGGCGCCAGTCGAGTGTATCCGACGCGGTGGCCACTTCGGCCGTCTCCGCTTTCGGGTCGGTCTCATCGGGCGTTTCAACCTCCACCAACGTATCCACGGGTACGGCGATATGCACGCTATCCTCTTGGGCGAAGGCCACGATGCAAAGCGGAAGGAGGAGGGAACAAGCCAGTGCTCTCACCCTGCAAAGGTCGCAAGCTTCGCGCCAATGACGGTATCGGTCCTGTCAGCGTTGCAAGGTCCCGAGGATCCGCTGCAATTCCTGCTCGCTCTTGAAGCTGATCTCGATCTTCCCCTTGCCTTCTGGATCCTGCTTCACCACCACGCGGCTGCCGATCTGTTGGCCCAGCTGTTTGCTCAGTTCCTTGTTCGGCCGTGATGCGCTCTTCGTGCCCTTGTTGCCTTTTGGCGCCGAGGAGCGTGCGAGGTCCTCCACTTGGCGAACGCTCAACTGGCTGCTGACGATCTGCTGGTACAATCCGACCTGACGTGCTGGGTCGCCGATGCTGATCAACGCACGAGCGTGGCCCATGCCGATGGTCCGTTGGCGGAGACCGAGCTGGATCTCCGGCGGCAGACGCAACAAGCGGAGGTAGTTCGTCACCGTTGTGCGGTCCTTACCGACCTTCTCGCTCAGCTGCTCCTGTGTCAGTTTCACCTCATCCACCAAGCGCTGGAAGCTGATCGCCACTTCAATGGCATCCAATTCCTCCCGCTGGATGTTCTCCACCAAGGCCATCTCCAACATGGCCTCGTCGTTCGCAATGCGGATGTAGGCTGGAATCTCCCTGAGACCGGCCAGCTGCGAAGCACGGAAACGACGTTCGCCGCTGATCAACTGGTAGCGGTCATAACCGACCTTGCGCAGGGTGACCGGCTGGATGACACCGAGTTCCTTGATGCTTTGGGCCAGCTCCGAAAGTGCCTCATCGCTGAAATGCGTGCGTGGCTGGAAGGGATTCGGTTCGATCTGCGCGATGGGCACGGTGCCGATCGGACCGGCCGATCGGATCGCTGTAACGGGCTGATCGCTCGTGGTCGTGATGTCGGTGCTCGGATCATCGAGCAGGGCGCTCAATCCGCGCCCCAGGCCTCTCTTCTTGGTCATTGTTCAGCTTCCATGGCCACTACGCGCTCGCTATCGGGAATGCGCGTCAGGCTGTTCTTCTGGAGGATCTCGCGGGCCAGGTTCAGGTAGTTCACCGCGCCTTTGCTCGTGGCGTCGTGCATGATGATCGTTTGCCCATGGCTCGGCGCTTCGCCCAGGGCCACGTTGCGGTGGATCACGGTGTCGAACACCAACTGCTGGAAGTGCGTCTTCACTTCCTCCACCACTTGGTTGGCCAAACGCAGGCGGCTGTCATACATGGTCAGGAGCATGCCTTCGATCACGAGGTCCGTGTTCAGCCGCTGCTGCACGATCTTGATGGTGTTCAGCAACTTCCCCAGTCCTTCCAAGGCGAAGTACTCGCACTGCACCGGCACCACCACACTGTCACTGGCGGTAAGGCTGTTCACCGTAACAAGGCCGAGGGAAGGGGAACAGTCAACGATGATGAAGTCGTACTGATCCCGCAGGGGGTCGAGCACCTTCTTCAACTGTTGCTCACGGTCGCGCATGTCGATCATCTCGATCTCGGCACCCACAAGGTCGATGTGGCCGGGGAGGAGGTCCATGTTCGGGTTGTCCGTCCCAAGGATCACTTCACTCGCTGGTGAATTGTTGACGATGCACTCATAGATACTGGCCTTCACCTCACGCGGGTCATAGCCAACACCACTGGTCGCATTGGCCTGCGGGTCGGCATCCACCAAGAGCGTCCGTCGTTCCAGTACGCCCAAACTGGCGGCCAGGTTGATCGCGGTGGTGGTCTTGCCGACACCACCTTTCTGGTTCACGATGGAGATGATCTTGGCCATGTTG
>JAGQVV010000145.1 GCA_020437805.1 Flavobacteriales bacterium | reverse complement strand
GTCTATGTACCGAACCCGCTTGCCGAAAAAGCCTGGAACACGATCATGGAGAGCGGCGCGCCGCACGGGATCAAACCCGCCGGACTGGCCGCCCGCGATACGCTGCGCCTTGAGATGGGGTTCTGCCTGTACGGGAACGATATCGATGACACCACTTCACCGTTGGAAGCGGGATTGGGTTGGATCACTAAATTCACCAAGGACTTCACCAACTCCAGCGCGTTGAAGGCCCAGAAGGAGAAAGGCGTGGAGCGCAAGTTGGTGGCGTTCGAACTGCTTGAACGTGGCATCCCGAGGCACGGAAACACCATTGTCGATGAGGTCGGGAATGTCGTTGGCAGGGTAACATCGGGTACCATGAGCCCTTCCCTCCAGAAACCCATTGGCATGGCCTATGTGCCCAAGGCGATGGCCGCCGTCGGCAGCGACCTGCGTGTGGATGTTCGTGGCAAGGTGCTCCAGGGCCGGGTCGTGGAACTGCCATTCGTCAAGAACGCGTGATGGAGGTCGTTACCCGCAATGCCGATTACCAGTACCGGGTGGAGGTCTGCTTCACCCCTGGGCAGTATCCGCTCTATGCACCGGAGATGGGGATCGTGGTGGTCATCGACGTGTTACGTGCCACATCGGCCATGGTCGCGGCTTTTGAGCATGGCGTGGACCGCATCATCCCGGTCTCCACGGTCGAGGAGGCCCGGCAGTACTTCGATCGTCCGGACCACATCGTGGCGGCCGAACGCGATGGTGAGATCGTGGATGGTTTTGCTTACGGGAACTCACCGCTCGCATATGTGGATCGGGACCTGAGCGGCAAGACCATCGTGATGACCACGACGAACGGCACCAAAGCGATCAACCTGGCCAAGGATGCGCGCATGCTCGTCATCGGTTCCTTCCTGAACCTGACGGCCCTTGGCGACTGGCTTCTTCACCAGAACGACAACATCCTGTTGCTGTGCTCGGGTTGGAAGGACAAGTTCAACCTGGAGGATTCTGTCTTTGCCGGGGCGCTGATGGAGCGGTTGTTGCAAAGCGGCAAGTTCGGGGTGGAAGAGGATTCCAGCATCGCAGCGAAATACATGTACCTCGCTGCTCGGGACAATGTGATGGGGATCCTGAAGGCCGCTCCGCGCCGGCGTCGTATTGAGCAGTTGAGGATGCATGCGGATGTGAAGTACTGCCTGACCCCTGACCAGAGCACGGCCATCCCCGTACTGCGGAACGGTGAACTCGTGCGCCTCACGGAGAACATCGCGGTGCCATGACCTGGCGCGCACCCTTCGTAGCGCTTGTCCTGGGCGCCATGCTGTTCGCGTTGCCGGAGCGCACCATGCCTACGGCCCATGCCTGGGGGTTCTACGGTCACAAGCGCATCAACCGGATGGCGTGCTTCACGTTGCCACCGGAGATGTTCGGTTTCTACAAGCGCCACATCGACTTCATCAGCGATCATGCGGTGGACCCGGACCGCAGGCGATATGCGGTGGAAGGGGAGGCCCAACGACACTATATCGACATCGATCATTACGCGCACGGAGGGGTGGACCCCTTCGAGGTGATGCCTCGGAAATGGAGCGATGCCGTGGCGAAGTACACGGAGGATACGCTGCAGGCCTATGGCATCGTTCCCTGGCACGTGGATGTCATGTTCGGCCGCTTGGTGAACGCCTTCCAGCGGGGTGATGTGGACCGGATATTGAAATATTCCACCGAATTGGGCCATTATGTGGGCGATGCCCATGTGCCGTTGCACACCACGGAGAACTACAACGGGCAGCTCACGGATCAGTATGGTATCCATGCCTTCTGGGAATCGCGCATCCCGGAATTGTCCGCCGAGAACTACGATCACCTCGTGGGTCGTGCCACCTACGTGGACAGGCCGTTGGAAGTGGCCTGGGAGGCGGTACAAGCGAGCCACGCGCACCTGGATTCTGTGTTCGGCATCGAAAAAAGACTGAGCCGCGAATTCCCTGAGGACAAGAAATACGTTTTCGAGGACCGTGGTCGGAGCGGGATGCGCACTTACTCGCGTGAGTTCACCCTGGCCTATGAGCATGCCATGGGCGACATGGTCGAACAGCGCATGAACGCCTCCATCATCACCCTTGGGAACCTATGGTACTCCGCATGGGTCAATGCCGGCCAACCGGACCTCACGCGCATGGAGGACAAGGAAGTGAGCGACAGCCTGAAGGCCGTGCTCAAAGCGGAGGAGGAACTGTACCGGGAGAACCAGAAGGGCTACGGCCGCGACCACGAATAGTCCATCAGGCCTTTACGACGGTCTTGCGTGCACTGCGCGGATCCTTCGGCATGGTACCGAAGATGTGATCCCAGAGCGGGGAACTGACGCCGAAGGCTCCTGTATCACCCACGAAATGATGCAGGTTGTGGTGCTTCCAAATGGCGCCAAGCGCGTTCTTGGGGGGCGAATAGACGTGAATGGCGTAATGTGCAAGGAGATATGTAGCGTAGCCTGTCATGAAGCCACCGCCGAAAGCATATCCATAAGTACCCATCAGCAAGCGGAACAACCCTACGAACATGGCGGCCACCAACACGCTCATGAGCGGTGGCAGGGCCAATCGCTTCTTGTCGCGCGGATGATCGTGATGGATGCCATGGAACAGATACTGCAACCGTGCTTTTCGCGGCGTATCGGCCTCCATGTGATAGAAATACCGATGGACCAGGTATTCAACGAGCGTGAAGAAGAACGCCCCGACAAGGAACAGACTGATGGCAGGCACCACCCCGATGCCGATCCATACGAGCGAACCGAAGAAAGCAAGGAATCCGACCCCATAGAATATCGTCAGCGGGAAGGCGATATGCGTTCTGGTCAATGCCTCCAACACAGGGCTTTTGAACAATCGCCCACTCTCGGTCACATCCTTTTTAGCCATGGTCCTGGTTCAACTCGGCGCGAAGGTAATGCCACAAATGGCATGGAAAACCTGCTGAGCGAGGGATCGTCAACGCCATGTCGTGCACATCACTACTTTTGCCGTCCGTTTGATGAACGGGCAATTAGCTCAGCTGGTTCAGAGCACTACCTCGACAAGGTAGGGGTCACTGGTTCGAATCCAGTATTGCCCACAAGACCTTTCATCCCCTGGCCATCATGGCCTAGGCGGAACCTCGCCATGGCCAGAATCCCTGCCCGCTCCAGGAAGTCAGTGCCGGTCGCCGACCGTTGTTCCCTGTGCACCCCGAACGTGTCCTTCGGAACGTTCGGCAGGGTGAATGACACGGTCCCTGGCGTGAATACCAAGGAACTCTTCTCGGCCGCCTCCCCCGGTCCGATCGTCGAGAGCCAACGGCTTTTCGATATTGGAATGTGACATGATCGGAGGATCACGTCTAATAGGGTGTCAACTCAGGTAGGTGCTGTTCAAGAAGAAGGGCGGGAACAACAGTGAGTTGAGCGATGAAGCGCTTGTGGACCTGGTAAAAGGGGCCATGGACGCCGATACGTTCGGCCTGTTGTACGACCGTTTCGCCCCCAAGGTGTACCGCAAATGCCTGTCCATGACAAGGGACAAGGACATTGCCCACGACCTGACGCATGATATTTTCCTCAAGGCCTTCCTGAACATGAACAAATTCGACGGTCGATCGAAGTTCGGGACGTGGCTGTACAGGATCACCTACAACTATTGCCTGGACCATTTGCGGCGCAAGCAACGCGACCCGGTGGCTCCGGACGTCGACTTCCAGGGTATCACACCACGGGATGAGGAGCGCAATGAGGAGCAATTGCTCGGTCTGCGTGCCGATCGGCTTGAGGAGGTGCTTGCAGGGATCGATGTCACCGACCGTGCCATCCTTTTGTTCAAGTACCAGGAGGACATGTCCATCAAGGACCTCACCGAGTTGCTGGAGATGAGCGAGAGTGCGGTGAAGATGAGGCTGTTCCGCGCGCGTGAGCGGGCCCTGGCCCAATACAAAGTGCTCTATTCCGAGGATCCATGAGGGAGAACCCGTTCAAGATCATCGGGAGCACGGAAGAGCCCCGCGAGGACCTCAGGAAGGAGGTACTGGGCAGCGTGCGTTTGGCCGTCTTGATGATGCGTTTCGCTCAACTTTTCGTTGCCGATTACGCGTCGGTCCTGTTCGATAAATTCAAAGTGATACCCGGCGACAACGAAACGACGGGACAGCAGGGATTGCCGCCTAAACCTTGAGAACATGCTATTGAAGATCCGCGATCTACTTTCCCGAATCGAGTCCGCTCTCCACCGGACGTTGGAGAATCTCGTCGAGCAACTCCCGCTCCTGCTGTTGGCAGGAACCGTGATCCTGGTGGGCTGGGGCCTGGCGCGCTTGCTCCGATGGCTCGTAAGGCGATTGACCGTGATCGGACGGTTGGAGGCCTTGTCCGAACGTCTTGGATTGACGCCCCTGCTGCTGCGCTTGAAGATCAAGTCCGTGGCACACTTGATCGGGGGCATCGTGTATTGGCTCGCGATGCTCGGTACCATCATGCTTGCGGCCGATGTGCTGGGCATGCAACCGGTGATCAGGGGACTGGAACGGATGTTCGCATATCTCCCGAGCTTGATCGCTTCATTGGCCGTGTTCATCTTCGGGTTCTGGCTTGCGGACAAGGCTCGATTCGTGATGGGTGCGATGGGAGAGGCCATGGGCCTTGCATCGGGCAAGGCGATCGGCCGCATCCTCTTCGTGGTCATACTCCTGTTCCTTACGATAACAGCGCTGAATGTGGCGGGGATAGACACCTCCCTGATCACATCGAACATCCTGATCGTGGTCGGGTCCCTGTTCATCTCATTCAGCATCGCATACGGTTTCGCAGCACGGGATATCCTATCGAACATCCTGTCCGGATATTACAACAAGGACCGGTTGCGGCCCGGGCAACGGATCCGCATCGGGGATGATGAGGGGATCATCGTTCGGATCTCGGGTATCTCCGTGACCTTGAGGACCAGGGACAGGACCGTACACCTGCCTTCCACACGGCTGGTGAACGAGCGCATCGAGGTACTTGATGATGCATCATCACTGGACGAAGGGAACGAACGGACGGCTGAATGATCGAAGCTGCCGTGGCGGTTTCCCGATGCAACGGACGAAGCGCCATTGGCCGGGACTATTCCGGGAACATTTACTTTTGCCCACCCATCAACTTCGGTCCGAAAGCTGACGCTGCGGACCGACCAAAGCTCGACCATGCAACGAATTCTCTCCACCAGCGCATTGGTGGCCATCGCCCTGAGCGCCAGTGCCCAGAATGACATCGATGACAAGGCACGCGACAGTGCCAGTGCAGCCATGCAGGCGCGTGCCGAGGCCGACACAACGGGCAAGGAGTGGACCCGAAGCGGCATCGTCAACATCAACATGACCCAGGTGAGCCTGACCAACTGGGCCGCGGGTGGATACAGCAGTGTCAGCGGTATCGCGATGTTCAACGGCACTGCGAACTGGAAGAAAGGACGCAAGGCTTGGGACAACAGCCTGGTCCTCGCCTTTGGTGGGCAGCAGCAACAGGATGGCCCTACGACGAAGACGGATGACCGTATCGAGTTGAACTCGAAATACGGCTACGAGTTGACCAAGTCATGGTACCTGGCCGCGCTGGCACAATTCAAGACCCAATTCACGGAAGGCTTCAATGTGGAAGGCGACCGGATCTCCAACCTCCTTTCACCGGGATATGGTCTGCTCGGCATCGGGTTGGACTACAAGCCGAACGACAAGTTCACGGCATTCTTCTCACCAGCTACGGCTCGTTTGGTCATCGTCACCGATGAGACCCTCTTCGGTGGTTCCACCGATCCAGAGCTCAGGGTGTATGGAGTGAAGAATGGCAACACCACGGAACTGGAATTGGGGGGGTATCTCCGGCTTCAGTATCAGACCGAACTCGCCAAGAACATCACCTTCATGACGCGGGGAGACCTTTTCAGCAACTACCTGCGGAACCCCCAGAATGTGGATGTCACTTGGGAGACCCTTTGGACCTTCAAGGTGAACGAGTGGTTCGC
>JAGQVV010000144.1 GCA_020437805.1 Flavobacteriales bacterium | reverse complement strand
GCGCTCGACTTCGTGAACGATTTCAAGCTGAACCTCTTCAGCGATGAGATCGTCGTCTTCACGCCCAAGGGCGAGATGCGCAACCTTCCATCAGGGTCCACGGCGCTGGATTTCGCTTTCGACATCCACTCCCAGATCGGCAGGCAATGCATCGGTGCCAAGGTGAACCATAAACTGGTACCCTTGAGCCAACCCCTGCGCAGCGGTGACCAGATCGAGGTGATCACCAGCAAGAAACAGCAACCGAAGGAGGATTGGCTGACATACGTGGTGACCGCAAAAGCGCGGCACAAGATCAAGCAGGCCTTGCGCGACCAGAAGCGGAAGGTCTCCGTGGTGGGCCGTGAGGCGGTGCAACGCCAACTGCGTACCTGGGGTGCAAAGGTGGACTCGCGGAACATCGCGGCCTTGGTGGAGCACTTCCGATGCACCTCCCCCATGGACCTGTACTACCGGATCGCACGTGGCAAGCATGCGCTGGAGGACATCGCCGGTATGGAGGTGAAGCACGGTCGCTTGGTGCTGCCCAAGGTGAAACGACCGGAGGACGACCGTTCCTTGGAAGAGGTGGTGGCCGGGATCCGCGGGGAGAAGAACGCGACGCTCCTGATCGGCGACGACCTCAAGAAGATCGATTACCAGATCTCCACCTGCTGCAACCCCATCGCGGGCGACGATGTCTTCGGATTCATCACCCTCGACGAAGGCATCAAGATCCACCGCGTGAACTGCCCCAACGCCGTGCAGCTCATGAGCAACTTCGCCTACCGCATCGTGAAGGCCCGCTGGAAGGGCAAGGACACCGTCGAGTTCCTCGCCGGGATCCGCTTCAGTGGGATCGACGACGTAGGGCTGGTGAACAAGATCACCACGATCATCAGCCATGAACACAACGTGAACATGCGTGCCATCAGCTTCGAGAGCAACGACGGCATCTTCGCGGGCAAGGTGATGGCGTACGTGCATGACACCGACCACCTGAATTCGCTCATGGACAAGTTGAAGCGTGTCCGCGGGGTGCGCAGCGTGGAACGCGTGGACCACTAAGGGCCAGGGCAGGACCCGTGGATAACACGCTCTTTCCTTCGACCGTCGGAAGATTACCTTTGGCGCATGGTGGTGGCCGAACAACAAGCCAACGTCCAGCGCATCTTCAGCGAATACCTCGAACTACACGGGCATCGCAGGACGCCGGAGCGCTTCGCCATACTCAATGAGGTCTATGCCCACGATGGGCACTTCGATATCGAACGCCTGTACGGGCGTATGAAGCAGAAGAAATACCGGGTGAGCCGTGCAACGCTCTACAACACGATGGACCTGTTGATGGACTGCGACCTGGTGCGACGTCATCGTTTCGGTGGTACCCAAGCCCAATTCGAGAAGGCCCATGCCTTCCGCCAGCACGACCATGTGATCTGCGAGCGCTGTGGAGGCGTTCAGGAATTCTGCGACCCTCGCATCCAACAGATCCGCAACACCGTAGGCGAGGTGATGGGCTTCGATGTCCGCCACCACGCCTTGGAGATCCATGGCATCTGCCGCAACTGCAAAGACAAACAACGACCCTCATGACCGTGACCGACCGACCGATGTTCGACCTCGCCATCTCCGAAGAGCGGAACTGCAAGGTCTTCCACCTGAAGGGTCGCCTGATGGACCAACAGCAGGCCGACCGGCTCATGGCCGCACTGGATGTGGAACTCAGAGCAGGCCACCAGACCGTGATCCTGGACATGGGCGAGCTGCAATACATGAACAGCACCGGCCTCAACATCCTGATCAACGTGCTCACCCGCACCCGGAACGCCGGTGGGGACACCTTGATCGCCGCCGTTTCGCACAGCGTGCGTCAGCTCTTCGTGGTCACCAAGCTCGATACGGTCTTCACGATCACCGATACGGTGGATGAGGCCGTTGCCAAGCTGAGCGCCTGATCGATGGGTTCACGTATGGACGTACTGCTCGGCGCTCAATGGGGCGATGAGGGCAAGGGCAAGGTGGTGGATGTGATGGCACCCGACTATGATGTGATCGCCCGTTTCCAAGGTGGTCCGAACGCCGGCCACACCCTCATCTTCGAAGGAAAGAAGCACGTGCTGCACACCATACCGAGCGGCGTGTTCCGTGAGGGGACCGTGAACCTCGTGGGCAATGGTGTCGTGATCGATCCTGTGATCTTCCTGAAGGAAGTGAATGCACTGAAGGCCGTTGGTGTGGATGTACGGGACAACTTGTTGCTCTCCCGCCGTGCGCACCTGATCCTGCCTACGCACCGCGCGCTGGATGCCGCAAGCGAAGCCGAGAAGGGCAGTTCAAAGATCGGCAGCACGCTGAAAGGGATCGGCCCGACGTACATGGACAAGACGGGGCGCAACGGCATGCGGGTGGGGGACCTGGAACTTCCCGACCGGATGGACCGCTTCCGGAGCCTCACGGAGAAGCATGAACGATTACTGGGCATGTATGACCGGGCGGGCGCGACGAAGGAGGCGGAGGAAGAATGGCTGGCCGCGGTGGACGTCCTGCGGTCCATGAGGACCGTGGACAGCGAGCACTACCTCGACCAAGCGCTGCGTGATGGGAAACGGGTACTGGCGGAAGGCGCCCAAGGCACCTTGCTGGACATCGACTTCGGCACCTATCCGTTCGTGACCAGCAGCAACACGATCTGCGCGGGCGCATGCACAGGACTCGGCGTGGCGCCCAACCGGATCGCGAAGGTCGTGGGGATCTTCAAGGCCTACTGCACCCGCGTGGGCAGCGGCCCCTTCCCCACCGAACTGCATGATGCCGACGGCGAACACATCCGTCAGGTAGGCCGCGAATTCGGAAGCACCACCGGCCGCCCTCGTCGCTGCGGTTGGTTGGACCTGCCGGCCTTGCACTACGCCGTGATGATCAACGGGATCACTGAACTGGCCATGATGAAGGCCGATGTCCTGAGCGGCATGGATCACCTGCAGGTTTGCATCGGCTATACGATCAACGGGGAGTTCACTGAACGTATGCCGTACGACATCACCGGGCCTATCGAACCCGTCTTGAAGACCGTGGAAGGGTGGAACGAACTGCGTGCGGATGATCCGCTGCCCGGAGGTCTTGAGCGGTACATCGAACTGATCGAGTCGTACGTGAAGGTCCCGATCACCTTGGTCTCCTTGGGACCGGACCGCGCGGAGACGGTGCTGCGTCAGGCGACCATGGCCAATTGACCCCTTATGGCACGCTCCGCGAAGGATCGAAGCGAGCGAAAAACGAAACCCTCTGTTCATGGAGAGGCTTTCGAAGCCCATCTTCAAGACCTGCTTGGGGAGTCGTCCGGGGCGCTGATCGCGGCACTGGGAACGGTCTCCCCGACGAGTATTCGGATCAACCCGGTGAAATGGGTCGGTCCGCAAGCATCACCGATCCCTTGGTGCGCGACGGGGCGTTACCTGGACCAGCGCCCGGCGTTCACCTTCGACCCGCTGCTCCACGCCGGTGCCTATTACGTCCAAGAGGCGTCGAGCATGTTGGTGGAACAAGCTGTTCGCGCAGCTGGGCTTCAAGGTCGCGATGTGCTTGCGCTCGATCTGTGCGCAGCACCGGGTGGAAAGACCACGCACTTGTGCGGCTTGTTGGGAAGCGGCTCACTTCTGGTGGCGAACGAGATCGACCGGAAACGCCGGTCGGTGCTGCAAGAGAACCTGTGGAAATGGGGTGCGTCCAATACCGTGCTCGGCGGGAGCGCCCCTTCCGACCTGAAAGGCCTGCCATCGTTCTTCGACCTGATCCTTGTCGATGCGCCGTGCTCGGGCGAGGGGATGTTCCGTAAGGACCCTTTCGCACGTGAGCAGTGGTCACCTGCCTTGGTGGAACAGTGTACCCTCGTCCAACGCGACATCCTGCAACACGCGTGGAACGCCCTGCGGCCGGGTGGCCATTTGATCTACAGTACCTGCACTTGGGAGGAAGCCGAGAACGAAGAGCAACTGGCCGCCTTGGTCGACCTTGGTGCGGTGTGCGTTCCCGTGCCCGTGGACCCCACCTGGGGCATGGTAAGGAGCACATCCCCAGGCATCAATGCCGTACGCAGTTACCCGCACCTCACCCGGGGCGAAGGCTTCTTCATCGCCGTACTCCGCAAGCCAGGTGAAGCCGCCGAACGGCTGCGATCGAAGCACACGGAGCCTCAGGAACATGCTCAGGTGCTAACGTGGCTGGGCCGGGAAGAACACTGGGTGCTGACCGAACGCGATGGGGTCCTGTACGCCACGGATGCCCAGTGGGGTCCCACATTGACGACCTTGACCAACGCTCTACGGATACTTTCCCCGGGGGTACCGGTGGCTGAACGGAAAGGGGGTGAATGGCGCCCGCACCCGGCGCTCGCACTTTCCACTGCACTGAACAAGGACGCTTTCCAACACATCGCCGTGGGCCGCGCTGGGGCGCTGGACTACCTGCGTGGAGCATCCTTGCCTGCAGTGGAAGCGAAGGGCACAGGCTTGATCATGCATGATGGATGTGGGCTTGGTTGGGCGCAGGGCGCGGGCTCGAGATGGAACAATCGATGGCCCACACCGTGGCGTATCCGTGCACACCAGCCGTCGGCACCGCTCGTATCTTGGGCTCGCTCGTCGTGATCGAGCGTAGGACATGGATCGCTGGACCACTTTTCGCCCGTTGTCATGAGCGGCCTCTTGGATTGGTTCGAACGCAACAAGCTCGGGGTGATCGGCTCATTGGCCATGCATTCCATGCTTCTGTTCGCCTTCTCCATGTGGCAGATCAGCACCAGCCCAGCGGAAGGAGAGAGCAGCGAGATGCAGATGGATGTGATCAGCGCCGACGAAGCGGAGGATCTGATGCAACGTATCGAACATCCGGAGTTGGCGCCGCGTACCGCAGTAACGAACCTCACCAGCAATATCACCGCCCAACATACGGTACCCTCCTATTCACCGACCCGGCTCGCCGAAAATGTGGAGCATGAATTGCGGGAGATGGAACAGCAGGAATTCGATCGATTGGCAGCGGAGCGCAGAGCGCGTGGGGAAGAGGTCGAAATGCCCCAATTGGACCCGAGCAAGTGGAACAAGGAACTGTACATGGAAAAGGCCGCAGAGCCGGTGAAGGTGTCCGGTGCGACAACCGTATGGCATGACCTGCAGGGACGAGTGCGCGCCGAGGATGTGCCGGGTTACTTGTGCAAGGAACACGGTCGGGTTGCGATCGCCGTTCAGCTGGATCGACAAGGCCGCGTGCTCAAAGCCGAATTCGATGCGTCGCAGAGCGCAGGTGCCGATGAGTGCATGTTGGAGCATGCACTATCCTCGGCCAAGCGAGCTCGGTTCAACGCGCTTGGCTCAGCTCCCGACCCGCAAAAAGGCACGGTCTACTTTCTTTTCCTTCCTCAATAGAGCCATATTGACATGGAATGAGTGGCTATTTCGGCCATAATGGCCGTTTTCTAGTCCAGGCACCTGGTTTGAACGGGCGGTCCACACAAACCAATGATCCAACAGACCATGATCACGAAATACCGCCCGACCACAACATTCGCCAGCCCGTTCAACGACCTCTTCTCCGGGGTAATGGGACACGACATCGGTCAATTCCTCGGGTACGATGATGCCGCTGGAAGCAGGCCCAAGGTGAACATCATCGAGGGCAAGGACAAATTCGTCATCAGCATGCTCGTACCCGGCTTCGATCGTTCGGACCTGAAGATCTCCAATGAAAAGGAGGTGCTTACGATCAAAGGAGAACGGAGCGAGACCTCCCTGAACGAGCACGAGCGATACACGCGTCGGGAATTCCGCTCGGGAAGCTTCGAACGGAGTTTCACCCTTCCGAGCACGGTCGACCTGGAGGCGATCACCGCGGAGTACACGGCCGGGGTGTTGAACATCAACATCCCACGAAAGGAGCCGGCCAAACCTGCGGTGCGTTCCATCAATATCGACTGAGCCATCTCCCGTGATCGACGAAGGCCGCCTGTGCGGCCTTCGTTCGTTATGTATCTTTCTTCCCCAAACCGCACACGTATGACACGCTTACTGTTGCTGGCCTTCTCGCTCGTTCTCACCGTAGGGCTTGATGCACAGGATGGAACCAGCCCGACCGGAAAGGACGGTGAAGTGACCCCGACCCGGAATGGTACCGAAGGGATCAAGAACGTTCTCGTGAGCGGCTCTTATGACATCGCACCGGCACCACCCTCCTGCGCGGATACGGAAGGTGATGGTCGGCTGAACTGCCTCTCAACCGAGGTTCTGGCTGCGGTGCGAAAGCGCATGGACCAAGGAGCGCAGGCTTCCGGTCCGCATGCCCGACCGGTGTCGATCTCCTTCGCGATCGATCAATTCGGCGACATGAAGGATATCCGTGTGGAACACACCGGGTCGAGCGAACTACCGAAGAAGGTGATCGTGGCGCTCTATGCACTTCCCAAGTTCATTCCGGCCAAAAAGGACGGGGCATCGGTGGGCACCACTGTGAGCATCAGCTATCCGTATGAGGCGCTTTTCGTTGAGGACTGAATGGAACCTTGCCGTTGCGAAGGACGTACCATACGTCCAACCACTTGACCATGGCACGCGACCTTCTCTCCTACCACACCGAGGTGCTGGAAAAGATCAGCACCGCTGATGCCCGTACGTTCCGCAAAGAGCTGCGCAAGGCGTTCCGCCGCTTGGTCCCCACGGATCGTGAGAAATTGAAGCGGTGGTTCCGGGATTCCTGTGCTTGCCGGGTGGGTGAACGGCCCACTGTGCTGCCCGCCCGTGTGAACGGTCAGTTGAAATAGCGACTGTTCCAGGCCTCGCTACTGAATTGCCCGAAGAATGCGAACCACCCGAACACGGTGAAGCTCGTGAGCACCACAGTGCTCCATACCAGGAACAGGGACCGCTGGAGGCTCCAATACAGGGCATCGGGATCGCTGTTCAAGAGTTCGGTCGGGACCAAGACGGTGATCAACGCCGCAAGCAGCAGGACCATGGACCCCAAGTGGGCCGGTGTGCGCAAGGGCCAATTGATCAAGGCTCTGGACCAGGACAGGTCCGTTCCCCACTTGTGGACGAGGTAGTACCGGCCTTCTCCCAACGGCACGAACAACAAAGGATCCACTTCGCTATCGCACAACTTGAAGCGCGCGGAAGGGGCCAGGATCAAGAAACTCCGCAACGGACCGTCCACTTTCCGTTCCAAGGACCGAATGGCCTGGACCGCGGTGTTCGGTATCCTGCCTTTGAACAACCCACCCGGAAGGAAGCGCAAGCGATACCGGATGCACATGGTCCGGATCGTGTCCCGGTGGAACACCCGTTCAGGATCGAGCCCCCGAATGCGGAGGTGCCGTTCATCCATTGCGCTCAATACCATGGCGCGAATCAGGTCATCCTGCTTTTGTTCCTCCTGGAGCAGGAGCTGCACCTCCTCCATCACGCTCTCCTGACCCAGAAGAAGGCGCTCAATGCGCTGCTGTTCGGTGTATGTTGACATGGCTCTTGAAGCAGTAACGCGACCGAAGCCCGATCGGTTCGTCAGCCCTCACTTTTCGATGCAGCCCCCAATTCGGCCGTGTGGTCCGCAATATCCTCGCCGGCTTCCGCCAACTCGTGTTCGCGCACGGATGGTGGGGCGTCCACCGCGATGGAGGAACGAACCTTGTTGTTCGGATTGAGCAACTTGCACTGGGCATGGACCTCCTCCGGGTTGGCGTACGTCCCTTTTTCCACCACCACCGTCCATACCGAATCGAACGGGACAACGAAGCGAACAGGTGACTCCTCGAACAAGCCGCCATGGTACGAGAACGTACGGCCTTGGCGATACGCTTTGAGGTTGCGGCCCGTCATGAACCGCACTTTCGTGGACCTGTCGATCTCCACTTCGATGATCTCCTTACGCTTGGCCTCGAAGGATTGATAGAGGAACTTCATTCGTGTTCGGCTTTGCCCAAAGATAGTAAGATGACGAGCGATCAGAGCTTCACGCTCATGACCGGGAAGTTCGTGTGGTTCACAATGTCTTCCGTCAAGCTCCCGTTCACCACCTGGAAGAATCCTGTGCGGCCATGCGTGGCCATGGCGATCAGGTCGGCGTCGATCCCTTTCGCGAAGTTGAGGATCCCCTCCTCGATGCTCAGATCATTGTAGATCGTTGCCGTGAACTTCCTCAGTTCATGCCGCTGCAGGAAACGGTCGATCGCCTTATGACTGTCCTCGCTTCGTTCGAAAGCACGTGGCGTGTTCACCTTCAGCAAGTGCACTTTCGGATCGAAGAGTTCCAGCAGGGGAAGGAACGACTCGAATTTCTCGACGTCCTGTGTGGAGAAATTGGATGCGAAGACCACATCACGCACTTCGAAATCCTCCACATGTTGTTTGATCACCAGCACCGGCATGGGTGCTTGCCTCACTATCCGTTGGGTATTCGATCCCACGATACCACGAAGACCCGTTGCACCATGCGAACCCATCACGATCATGTCCGCTTCGGCCAAACGCTCGTTCTTGAACATCTCGGTCAGGGAAAGCTGCCTGAGCATGAAGCGCTTCAACTCGATCCCCTTCAGGAAAGGCAACTCAGGTACCTTATCCAGCTTCGCCTCGATCTCCTCCCGCAAGCGTTGGTTCTCGGTATGGAAATCGGTCATCTGTTCATACAGGTGCACCACGTCGATCATCGCACCGGACAATCGAGCGATCTTGGCCGCGACCCGGAGCGCGTCCGTAGCGCAATCGGAGAAATCATAGGGAACAAGGATGGTCTTGATCGGCATGGGTTGCTCGTGATGGGTAAGATGGGCTGAATGGCCCGGTCAAAATACGTCATCCGCAGGCCACAACCCAAATGACGTGCATCAGGGTCCCGCTGGCTACTTTCGTCGCGATGTCGGCAACCTCGAACAACCTTAGCCTCGCAGCAACGGGCAAGACACCGAACGTGGAGATCGACCTGGGGAACGGGACCATCCGCATCACCGGTTGCTCGATCCCGGAGAATGCCGATCGGTTCTTCACTCCGATCCAGGACGTGGTGGAACGGTATGCGCTGGCTCCGCGATCCAGGACGTCGGTACATATCGCGCTCACCTATTTCAACTCGAGCACTTCGAAGTACTTGTTGGACCTGTTGAAGCGATTGGAGGATGTGCACTCGGCGGGCCGGTCGCAGGTGCAGATGGAGTGGTTCTACCCCCATGGGGACCTGGACATGAAGGAGGCTGGAGAGGATTACCGCTCCTTGGTGGAGTTCCCGGTGAAGCTGCGCGAACTCTCCGGATGAAGGATCAGCGCCCTTCCATCACCTCGTCATAGGCGTGTGCAGGGATCGGGCCACCATCCCGAAAGTGGTCCACCGCGCCCCACGGATGGGAGACCTTGCGGAACACCACGATCCTGCCATCCAGCTCCACGTGGCGTTCAACCACGATGGACCGCCCTTCCTTGTAGATCCGTTCACCCTCCTCCATCGGTCGGTCCTGCTCACGGACCACGGGCCTCGGAACCACTTTCTTCGGCGGGGCCACCACCGGTAAAGGCTCCACTTCCACGATCTGCGGCGTTACCGGGGCCGTAGCAGCCTCGCTCACGGCCTTCGCCGGTGCTGTTGACCCCATCTTATCCGGGGGCTGCTCGACCTTCTCGGATGGCACCATCGCCGCCTCGGCGTCACGTTTCGCGATGAGGGCTTCGAGGTCTTGGATCTTCACTTTCGGATAAACATTGTACGGGCGCAGGGCTCTGGCCTCCTTGAACTTCGCCATCGATGCTTCAAAGCGCTGTGCGCGGAACAGTTCTTCGGCTTCGGTCATCACCGATTGGTACCCGATATCCTTGGCGGCGGCTTCTTGTTCCTCTTTCGCGATCCGGGCCCGCTCTTTTGCGCTGAGCTTCTCGAAATCGCGCACCAATCCTTCTTCCTGACCGGACCCGGACAAAGCCATGGCACCCGCCAAAAGCGCAGGGAACAGGCGGGAGATGGTACGTTGCATGGTCGGTCGTGCTCGTTCGAACGCGTGCGGTACGTGCGCGCTGTATACGTTCGGGCAATGGCAAAGGTTGTCCACCGGGCCCAAGGTTCCCACGCTGTGTAGATTCGCGACCGAACAACGGATCGTTCACACGATGAACAGTATCCCACACGTTGATATCCCACACACCATCATGAAACAGTCCATCATCATCGCGATCGCCGCTTTTCTTACACTCCAGGCTTGCGCCCCGGAGGACCCGAGAACGACCGAGCCTTATCGGCAGTTGCAAGAGGACCAAGCGCGCGCGGAAGCGCTCGTGTCCAGCAAGGACTCCACCATCAACGAATTGTTCGGGACGTTCAACAGGATCAGTGAGAACCTGCGCACCATTCGCTCCAAGCAAGGTGACCTCGTGGCTCCCGCCCCTGGCGCCGAAAGCAAGGCCGAGATGGAACAACGGATCATGGGCGATATCGAGGAGATCGATGCGCTGCTTTCCGAGAACAGAAAGCTGGTTGCCAAGCTTCGGGCACAGGCCAAGAACAACAGTGTGAGCATTGCCGAGCTGGATCGAACGGTGGCCGATCTGGAGAAGAGCATCGGAGAGAAGGACACGGAGATCGGCATTTTGAAGGAGCAGTTGGCCAGCACCAACAGTTCCCTGGCCACGCTGATCGAGATGTACAGGGACAAATCACAGCTTGCGGACATGCAGCGGAACGAGATGAACACCGCGTATTACGCCGTGGGCACCGCCAAGGAGCTGAAGGACAATGGTGTACTGACGAAAGAAGGGGGCGTGGCCGGGCTCGGTGGTGTGAACAAGCTGAACATGGCCTCCTTGCCAAAGGATTACTTCTCCGCGATAGACATCACAGCAACGAACGAGATCGACCTGGGTGGGAAGAAAGCGAAGCTCGGGACCTCGCATCCGGAAGGGAGCTACCGTTTGGAGGAAGGCTCCGGAAAGCTCGTGATCCTCGATGCGGAGAAGTTCTGGAGCATCTCCAAGTACCTGGTCGTTGTGATCGACT
This sequence comes from Flavobacteriales bacterium, assembly GCA_020437805.1. Taxonomy (GTDB): domain Bacteria; phylum Bacteroidota; class Bacteroidia; order Flavobacteriales_F; family PHOS-HE28; genus PHOS-HE28. Next base: position 8,405 of record JAGQVV010000144.1, on the reverse strand, counting down.
GATACGGGCCGATCATATACAGGAAAGGGCTGCCCGATAGGCAGCCCTTTCATAATTAGGGAATATGGACCCCTTATTTCGGGGCCTTCATTTCCGGGTAGGTGTTCTGCAAAGGGACACGTTCGGCCTTTCCTTCTTTGAGCGTCGCTTTGGGTACATCCTCTTTGGAAGCTCCTTTGCAACATGAGGGGCCTTTACAGCAACTCATATCGGCATTGAACGAACCGTCGGACTTCATGGCCTGCAGCTTTTTGAATTGTTCTTTGGTCAATTCCTTTTCAGCCATCAGGTCCTTCTCCTGCATCATGGACATGACTTTGCGTTGTGCCTCATAACAGGCCGCCCGAAGCTCGGCCGCCTCGCGTTCACCTTCCAAGAAGATCGCCATGAACGATGCCGCTTGCTCGTCGGTCAATCCCAATGCCTTGGTGTATGCATCGGTCCTCATCGTCGCTAGTTGTTCAGGTGTAGGTGGTTCCTTTTCGGTGGTTTGGGCTTGGCTCACAGAGGTCGTCAGTAAGACCACAGCTGAAAATGTCAACAATCGGTTCGATCGGTTCATGGTGGAGTTGTCGTTGGTCGAGGTTGAAAGATAGCGTGATCCATCAGTACATGGGCATTCAACCGATCAGCTTCCTTTGGTGCCGCGTACCATTTGTTCAATGGCGTCCCACATTCCGGGTTCAACCATTTCCAACATATTGAACTGGCCTCCACCCTTCAGCCACTCCCCTCCATCGATCGTGACCACTTCGCCGTTCACGTATCCGCTGAAGGGCGAAATGAGATAGGCCACCAGATCGGCAAGCTCCCGGTGTTCGCCCATTCGGCCGAGGGGTACACGCTTGGTCATATCGAACTTCTCCATCATCTCACCGGGCACCAGCCGGCTCCATGCCCCTTTCGTGGGGAACGGCCCGGGTGCTACGGCATTGCTACGGATACCATGCCTTCCCCATTCCGCCGCGAGCGATCGTGTGAGCGCCAACACACCCGCTTTGGCACATGCGCTCGGGACCACATATCCCGAACCTGTCCAGGCATAGGTGGTCACGACGTTCAATATCGCTTTGTCCCGCTCGCCATTGGCGATCCACTCCTTGCCGAAGGCCAGGGTGCAATTCACCGAACCCATCAACACGATATCGATGATCGTCCTGAACGCATTGCTGCTGAGCCGTTCGGTGGGACTGATGAAATTCCCTGCAGCGTTGTTGATCAGGCAGTCGACGGAGCCGAACCGTTCCTTGGCGGCGGCGGCCATACGTTCCACTTCTTCGTAGTTGCGCACGTCGCACGCGACAGGTAGCACCTCACCCCCGGTGGCCGACTCCAACTCCTTGGCGGTCCTTTCGAGAACATCAAGCTTGCGACTTGTGACACAGACCTTGGCACCAAGTCCGAGGAGCATCTCCGTCATGCTGCGGCCCAGTCCCGTTCCTCCGCCGGTCACCACCACCACCTTTCCTGTCATCGCGCCGGGGCGCATCATGCTCTCCATGTTCGTTGTTCTTCGTTGTGGTCACTTTGATCAAGGCGCGTTGTTCCGTGGGACCGGTGCCGGGGTAGGTTTGATCGCATCCGGTGCATTCCGCGGTGGAAAGGCAGGGACCTCGGCCGGTGGTTGCGCGGGCATGGGATCCTTGGTACAATTCGTATCCACCAGGACCTGCACCTCATCCCCGTGGAACCGGGTGAAGTTCCGCTCCAAGGCCTTCCCGAAATACCTGCAGGCACCGGTCGTATCACCTGACGCGAGTTCGATGTGGCCCATGTTGCGATAGACGTATGCGTTGCCGGGATTCTTCTTCGCGGCCAAGGTCAGGTCCTTCCAGGCCTGTTCCGTGTTGCCGAGCTTGTAATGGCTCCAACCCCGGTTGCTGAACGCGTAGCCGTAGTTCGGGTCCTGCTTGATCGCCATGTCCATATCGGCGATGGCCCGTTCATGTTCATTCCACCGCGCGTAGCGGTAGAACCCTCTGCTGTTGTATGCCACGGCATCGTGCGGTGCGAGTTCCACGGCCTTATCGAGATCCAAACGCGCCTTCGAGGAATCACCCAACATGGCATGGCACGCTCCGCGCTTGCGCCACATGCGGGAAGCACCGGGGTATCGTTCAACGCCGGTATCGAAGACCACCAAGGCCTTGGGCCAATCCTGCATCAATTCATAGGTGGCCCCTTTACGGTAAAGGAATTCCTCGTTCTTCACCTCACCACCCTTGTCCACATAATGGAGCGCGCTGTCCGCGAGGCCTAGACCGAGGAATGCTCCGATGAACTGGGACCGAAGCTCGACATCGTCCCCCAATACCCGTTGTGCCTTGCGGGCGTCTCGCAGGGCATCATCATAACGTCCGATCCTGTTGTAGGCATCCGCGCGCAACACCAGCACCACGGCGGGAGTATCCTTCTTGGCGAGCACGCGTTCACAATAGCCGATCGCCTTGTACGCATGGTCCTTGTCCAAGGCCTTTCGGATCCTCAATTCGCTCTTGCTCTGTTGTGCACCTGCGGTCATCACCAGCAAGACGGCAAGCATCACGGACCAAGCTCTGCGCATGGCACGAAGATATCCTTGCTTCGGCACGCAACATGCATGGAATAACTTCGCGATCCACGCGTTCATGCAGGCGGGCTCCCCGGAAGCCGCCAACACCCGGACAGGAAATGCGAACAGAATACCCGGCAAAGGTCCTATTGGCATGGGGTGAAGCCATCAGCGGCCATGCCGGGCTGCGCGATTGGTTGATCCAGAACGGCTATCCCGAACTCGGCATCTTCACCTTTGCCTTGCGCAACAAGAAGGATGCGCGGAAATGGCTCATGGACAACGGCCACCCCCACCTGATGGCCGTGATCACAGGGATCGAAGGCGATACGGCCGCTCTGCAATGGTTGGAGAAGAATGAAATGAACGTGTTGCGGAACCTGGCGCTTGCTGGTGATGGGGAAGAGGATGGTATGCGATGGCTACTGGAACATGGCCACCGGGAGTTGGCCGTGATCGGTCAGAAGATGCACCATGTGAAACGCGGGATGGACGACGATTACAAGGACCCGCACAAATTCGCGCGGGATTAGTGCGCCTGGCCTTCGTCCTCGCTACCGCCTGAAAGCATCGTACTGAAGAGGTCGCCGAACCGCGCACCACCGATCAAGCTACTACGTCCGATCCGGCTGTGTTCGGCCAATCCGTGCAGCACGAATTCACACCACAGGACCTTCTCCTCTTCGTCCAGCTCGACCTGATGTCCTTCAACAAGGTCCAGTAGGCCGGTGACCGTCGCCAACGCCTTCGCATGCGCCTTCAGTTCGCTTTCCGTATGGAGGTCCACCTGATGACCATCGAAGTGTTCAACGATGCTCCGGTAGGGGTCGACCTTGATCTCCGCTCCTTCGGAACGGCTGCGCTTCTTGCTTTTTGCGGGATCCGGGAACAAGCCACTGAACACGTTGCGGATGGCCAGACCCAGCAGGTGATGCGCAACCTTCTCCGGTCCTTCCTGTTCACCCTCGTATACCAGTTCTATCTTACCCGTGATCGCAGGAACCACGGCCTGCAAGTCCCCGATGCGGACCACCGCACGTTCCTCGCCATTGCGCAAGGCACGACGTTCGGCGGCGCTGATCACGCTTTCCAAGGCACTGATCGTCAGGCGGGCACTGACCCCGCTCTTGCGATCGACAAAATCGCTGTCCCGTGCCTCCCAAGCGATGCGCTCGATAAGCACACGGACCAGGTCCGGCACTCGAACGCGTGCCAATTGTTCCTTGGGTGAACGAAGTTCCTGCTGCGTAATGCGCATGCCGATCTCGAGGTTCTCCGGGTAATGCGTCAGGATCTGGCTCTGTATGCGATCCTTCAATGGGGTTATGATGGCTCCACGGTTGGTGTAGTCCTCCGGGTTGGCGGTGAATACGAATTGGATATCCAGCGGAAGTCGCAACTTGAACCCTCTGATCTGCACGTCGCCTTCTTGGAGGATGTTGAACAGCGCGACCTGGATCCGCGGCTGCAGATCGGGCAGTTCATTGATCACGAACAGCCCTCGGTGACTGCGCGGCACCAATCCGAAGTGGATCACCCGTTCATCGCTGTAATCCAGCTTCAAGTTCGCGGCTTTGATCGGATCACTATCACCGATCAGGTCAGCCACTGTGACGTCCGGCGTCGCAAGTTTTTCCGTGTATCGTTCATCGCGGTGGAGCCAAGCGATCGGCGTGGCATCGCCTTTCTCTTCTATCAGATCCTTCGCGTAGCGCGAAATGGGTACCAAGGGGTCGTCGTTGATCTCACTGCCATGCACCACAGGGATCCATTCGTCCAAGAGCGCTACCAGCGAGCGGGCCATGCGCGTCTTGGCCTGCCCACGCAGGCCGAGCAGGTTGATGCTGTGACCGGCAAGTATGGCGCGCTCCATGGCCGGCACCACGGTATCCACATACCCGTGTATCCCATCGAAGAGCGGTTGCCGGGCTTTGATGCGTGCGATGAGGTTAGCGCGCAACTCCTCTTTGACAGTGCGCGGTATGTACCCGCTTTCCTTGAGTTCACCGAGGTGCGATGGTCGGTCCTTGGACATGATGATCGTTCTTGCGCCTATTGGCCGTTGAGTGGTCGCTCAGGAGGTCCTTCTGTTGGATGCGTGATCGCGAAAAACCATATCCGCCAGGCCTTGGAGGCCGGTGTAGAACGCTCGCCCCTGATTGGCCTCCGTGAATCGTTCAATGAATTGTTGGAGGTATGGGTCCTGTGCGATCATGAACGTGGTGATCGGTATCTCTGCTTTTCGCGCTCTTGCTGCGGCATCCAGTGTTCGGGAGACGATGAGATCGTCCAGTCCGAAACTGTTCATGTGGTACTCCCCGTCCCGCTTGATGCAGCTGGGCTTACCGTCCGTGATCATCACGATCCGTCTATTCCTCAGTTTGCGTCGGCGCAGGATGTCCATGGCCATTTCAAGGCCAGCGACGGTGTTCGTGTGGTAAGGACCGACCTGCAGGTAGGGAAGGTCCTTCAAGCTTACCTGCCAAGCATCGTTCCCGAACACAACGAAATCGAGGGTATCCTTCGGGTATCGGCGAGCGATCAGTTCCGCCAAGGCCATGGCCACTTTCTTGGCCGGCGTTATTCGATCCTCGCCGTAGAGGATCATGCTATGGCTGATGTCGATCATGAGCACGGTGGCACAGGCGCTCTGATGCTCGCTCTCCACGACCTCAAGATCATCCTCGCTCATTCGCAGATCGTCAATGCCTCGCTGTTGGGCATTTCGGATGCTATCGCTCATGGCCACTTGTTCTATCCGGTCGCCGAAGCGATAGGCGCGCCGATCACTGGTGGTCTCGTCCCCTTCACCTGCACGACGTAATGAATGACCGCCACGTTCGGTCCGCTTGAGCTTACCAAAAACTTGCTCCAAGGCCCGCTCGCGAATGAGCTTTTCCGCTTTAGCGGTCATGACCATTCCCTTGCCCTTCGTGGGCCTGTCCCCGATGATACCGTGCTTGCGGAGGTCGTTCTTGAAGTCCTCGATCGTGTAGTCCTCACTGAAGAGGGCTTGCTCCTTGTCCACTTCCTTCATCCAATCCAGCGCTTCCTCCACATCGCCGCTCGTGTGGGTAAGCAACTCCAGGAATAGGGGCAACAGTTTCTCGAATGGGGTGCGATCGTCCTGCGGAGCGAAGTATGCGGAGAAACGATGACCGAGCATGGCGTTGAAGGTAACGCCCCCGAAGGCCGGATGTTCACAGCTTCACCAACCGCGCGGTTCGCACCGAAGCACCACGTCCCTGAACGCGGACGCTGTATGCCCCGGGTGATAGTCCGTTCAGTTCAAGCATCACCGTTCGTTGGTCCAAAGCTGGAACGATGGACAGGACGATACGGCCCATGGCATCGAGCACATGCACGTGCGTTGCACCCTCCGTGGGTAGGACGACCGTGGTCCGGTCCGTGGTCGGGTTCGGGCTTAGGGACAGATCGAACGATGCATCGCCCCGTGTGGCCAACGCTGTGCTCAGTTCGTTCACCCATTGCACGCGTTGATCAGTGGTCACATCGGTACCGGATACCGAGGTGAAGTCGATGATCTCGGCCAATGGCGCAGGGAAGCCCGGCAAGTAGTATTGATACCGATCACCGGTCGTCACGGCCGAACCGAAGTCGGTGTTGTCGTTCACGCTCTGTTCCAAGTGCACGCGGATCACATTGGTGAAACTGCCGAAGGGCAGGATCAATTCGCCGTAGGCATCGGCGGTACCTGTGGTCGTTCCTGTTCGGCCGCCAACTTGGGAACCTCCGAAGAAGTAGGTCGCCTCATCGGTATCGGTCCAGGTGGTACCGAAGGTGCACGGCAGCACAAGCTCACGGACCGCATTCGATTGCTGGAGGAGCAGTTGGTTATTGTTGTTGAAGACCCCCCAGCTATCGATGTACGTGGCCGTATTCTCGTAGCCTTTCACTTGGCCGGACAGGTCATTTGCCGTGATCAGCGTGGCATGGGGAAAGAGAACAGCAGCGTCCGGTTCGTCGGCGGGATCCACCAAAGTGACCGTTGCGGTGGCCGTGATCGCCAGTGCGCTAAGGTCCCACACCACGTTCGCACCGGCCGGCCCCGGATCCACGATGGACGATACATTGATCAAGTACACCGGCCCTGGTGCAAGGACCGTATTGGTAGCATCCAGCGTGGGTTGAGCAAGGTTGTAGGCAGGGGCGAGAAGTGCAGCTAGGATGGTGGAGGTTCTCATAGCGTTCAATTGTGCCAGCAAAACAACCTTGCCGTGTTCCGCACCACAATAGAACGTTGGTTACAACGATGAAGGGCCGCCCCAATGGACGGCCCTTCGAACACCATCAACTGTGGATCACTGCACCACTACCCGGCGCGTCCCTTGTCCGCCGTCGGCTCCATGCACCCGGACCTGATAGACTCCTGGGGCGATCCCGGAAAGGTCCAACACACCGGTCAGGATGCCCCCGATCGGCTTCAACAATTGGTGCACGATACGGCCATTGGCGTCGATCACCTCGATGCCACGGACTTCCCGCAGATCCGTGTCCATGCGAAGGTCCAACGCGCCGTTGGTCGGGTTCGGGTATGGAGTGAAGACCATATCGTTGGGGTCGAGTTCAGAGAGACCGATGATCGTCGCGGGTCCGTACAACCATTCCATGCTGAAGGTGATCGTGGGCTGTCCACCAAGGATCGTGGTCGAATCCAAGGAGGTCTTCATCACAGGGTACTTCACCCCCTCCTGGTAGAAGTAGTAGGTATCGAACGTGCGACTGACCGTGGCCACCGCCGATTGGTCCAATGCGACCTTGCGCACCTTCACCCTCAGGATGTTCGCCAGTTCCACACCCGGCAGTTGGATCGTTCCATAGCCATCCGCGATCCCGTTTATCGTTCCGGCCCGTGTTACAGGGATGCTACCACCGACGACATAGCTCGCACTGAACGAATCGGTCCAGGTCGTGCCGAAAGTGCATGGATACACCAGTTCCACGGACCCGTTACTGAAGGGAAGGATACCCTCCAGTGCACTTCGGACACCAAGGATCTCCGTTCCGCTCGCATCGACCTTCCAAAAAGTTGAGTCGGACCCTCCGTCCGTGGAGATCACCGTGCATCCCGGGAAGCTCGCTGATGTCGGCGTTACGGAAGGGGCCACGTAAAAGATGTCCCTATTACCGATCTCCGGCACCATCCAGAACCCGTAGAGCTCATCCGCCCCCGGCGATCCAGAGCCATAGTCCATGGTCCCACTTCCGTAATTGGATACGGCCCAAGGCGCTCCGATCGGTACCGGGCCATTGTTATCGAAGTCCAGGTTCGGTTGGGCCGCAAGCGCGGTGGCCACAAGGACGGACAGGAGCAGAAAGGGTTCACGTGTCATCATGCGAGTTCTGGTTTGAGCGGTCGAAGGTATGACGCCGTTCCGCCGTGGAACGCTGCCTGATCAAACGGGATCCGAGGGATCTCGTCTCTTTGTGCCTTCAGATCGAACCATGAAATTCAGTGTCAGCGAGATCTCCGAGCTCATCCGGCATCGACGCACCATATACCCTAAGGACTACACGGACCGTGAGGTCCACCGCGAGATCGTGGAACGGGTGTTGACCAACGGGACCTGGGCGCCTTCCCATGGCATGACCCAGCCTTGGCGTTTCGCGGTGTACATGGGCGATGCACGGCAACGCCTATCGACATTCCTTGGGGAGGAGTACCGCCGGACCACACCGGAGGACAAGTTCCTTCCTCGGAAATTCGACAACCTGACCCAGCGGCCTGTGCAAAGCACCGTGGTGATCGGGTTGGGCATGGCACGCGACCCGAACCGGAAGATCAGCGAACAGGATGAGTTGTTGGCCGTGGCCTGCGCGGTGCAGAACATGC
>JAGQVV010000143.1 GCA_020437805.1 Flavobacteriales bacterium | reverse complement strand
TCGGTGAGCGTCACGTTGTAATCACCTGCGCACACTGCACTTGGCGTGAAGGTGCCTTGACCCACCGGTGGTGCTGGTGACCACACTGCACCGATCTGTCCGGTCCCACCCGTGGGTGCCACCGTTGCTTCACCGTTGCATTCCCCGAAGCAACCAGCATCCGTGAAGCTCAGGTTGGGCAGGATCGGCGAAAGGTTGAAGATGAAGGTGGTGTCGAAGGTGCAATTGTTCAGGTCGGTGATGCGAAGCGTATTCGCCCCGGCACACAGGGCATTGAAGGATGAATTCGTGCCCGCTCCGTTGTTCCAGTCATACGTATGCGGCCCAACACCGCCGATACCCAAGGCCGTACGCGTGCCATCGCACACACCCGCGCAGGTGGGCGGGGTTCCTTGTCCGAAGAAGATGACACCCACCGGAGCGGGTTCTGTAACGTTCACTTGGGCGGGGCAGGAGATCCCTTGGCCCACATCGGTCACGATCACGAGCTGTGGTCCGCCACAAGCCGTGGTCCATGTGGCCGTTGGTGGCCCGCCATTGAGCCATTGGTAGGTGAAGTTCCCACTACCGCCCGTTACGGAAACGGTCACCGTGGCATTACAGTTCCCACGGCAACGCACGCCAAAGCCATTGTAATTGGTCGTCAACTGGGCATTCACCGTGAACGGCGTTTGGCCCGGATTGGTTCCGCATACATTGATGTCCCGATCGCCCTGTATCTCCTGGACATGTCCCCAAGGCACCATGGAACCGGCCACCACCAAAGTGGATGAACCCGGCTGCACCACGTTCCGCAGTGCACCGAGGTCGGGTTGTTGCTGCAGTTGGATCACCGCACTGCCTGCCATGAACGCGCCACGTGCGCGACCTTCGACCCGCATGTTGCGCGCGCTGATGCCGTTGCCGTTGGAAATGAACGTGCCTTGGGCGAAACGCAGGTCGCCAGCCACATTCAGGTCGCTGATCAGTGACCAGGTTCCACCGCCATCCAGGACCACATCACCGGCGATCACAGTTCCCCGCGGATCCAGCTCCACCCCTTCCCGGCGCACACCGAGACGCACCACGCCGGTTGCGTTCCATTGCACGTCGCCGGCCAATTGCCAAGCACCGGTGATGTTCACTTCCGAAGTGGCCGGTCCGTTCATCCGCACGCGTGCGCTGTTCGCATGGATGCGCAGGCCCCTGCACCATGCCGGATCGCGGAAGGTGATGGTGATCGGTGCACTGGATGCGATCACCACATCCTCGTTCACGCGGGGTACCCCGGCACCACCTGCCCCGCCCGGCACACTGCTCCATTTCGCACCATCGTCCCAGAGCCCATTTCCACCGGTCCAGTACTTCGTTTGGGCAAATGATGGATGTACCAGGCCCAGCACGGTCAGGACCAGCAGCAGCTTGAGGAGGATTCCGGGTCTTTTCACGGGGGTTCGCGCTAATCGAATGCAGGGCAACTGATCATTCGCTTTCCAGCACTGGCCTTGCGGCAAGGCGTGATGGCCAGAATGATCTCATGTGTATTGGAGCTAGCCACCCGCAGGTCCGAGGTGGTGATGTCATAACTGTAGCCGAGCTGGAAGTATTCCAGGAAGGCAACCTTCATCAATGCCGTGAAGGCGTCCCCGTTCCGGTACCCGATGCCAAGCGAGAACACTTTGTTCCATTCGACCATTCCATTGATGTCGAACGCCAACGGCGATCCGCCCGCCACCTTCACCAATCCGCTGGGAACAAAGGCGGTCTTTCGACCGATCTTGTAGCGATAGCCTCCGCTCAGCATGATGTGTCGCACGAAGCGTGAATCGGTCCCTACGTCGTCGATCTTGTTGCCCAACAACTGATGGATGGAAAGACCGGCCCATCCGCGTTTCCCGTATGCGAAGATGCCCGGTGTCACCTCAGGATAGACCAACGAGGATGAGGCGCTGTTCACCACCGGATCGTCATAACGCGAAAGGGTGATGTCCCCCACCGCCAACTTCACCTGTCGCACACCGGCGAAGGCGCCCATGGACAGGAAGAAGTCCCGGGACATCTGAATGTGGTAGGCATAGGCCAAAAGGAAACTGGTATAACCGTAGTTCCCCGCATCGTCCGCCTCGATGAAGGCGCCGAAGCCGTGCTTGTTCGCTTGGAAGGGTTTGCCTTTCGGCCGCAGTACCCCGTGCATGCTCACCCAACCGGTGGTGGGTGCTCCTTCGTAACCGACCCATTGCTGGCGGTAGCCCAAGCGCATGTCCAAGCAGTCCTTACTGCCCGCCACTGCGGGGTTCACACTGAACTGGTTGAAGACGTATTGCGTGTATTGGGCCAACTGTTGCGCCTCCGTGTACAACGGGGCGAGCAACAGAAGCAGGTTCAGGAGCGGCCGCTTCATCTGACAATGGTGACGAAGCCCGTATACGGTGGCGACCGACCCTCGAGCTGGTTCAACTGGATGTGGTAGTAGTATGTACCGACCCCCACGGCCCTGCCATTGTTCGTACCATCCCACGGTTCGCGGTATCCATTGGTCTGCAATACGCGCTGGCCCCAACGGTCGTGGATGGTGACCTCCGCCCCGGGGTAGTCCGCGATACCGGGGATCTCCCACGTGTCGTTGATACCATCCCCGTTCGGCGTGAAGGTGTTCGGAGGTTCGATCAAGCGCACCACTTCCACGATGACTTCATCCGTGTAGGTGCAGCCGCCGATCACCGAGGTTAGCGTATAGATGGTGGTGCCGCTGGGTGCCGCAATGGGGTCGGGAATACCATTGCCACTCAGTCCCGAGGTCGGCGACCAGTCAAAGGTGTTACCGATGCCCTGCAGCTGGGTGCTCGACCCTTCCCCGATCACCACATCGGGGCCCGCGCTCACATCCACCCCTATGACGACCGCCCCAGGCCCTGTCACATCCACGGTGAAACCGCATTGTGCCGGAATGGTGGCCCCCCCGTTCATGGCACCTGACACCAGGATCCAATACTCCGTGCTCGGTGCCAAGGCCAGGGAGGTCAACGAGATGATATCATCACCCAAGGCACAGGTCGATGCTCCGGAGAAGGACGCCAAAGTGCATGAACCATCGCCGGAAAGCACCACCACGCTCAGTTCATCATCCATGCCGGCCACTGCGGGGCAGTCTATGTTGTCCACCGTTACCGTTACCGGGCCACCCACCGAATTGGTGGTGAAGGTGTACCACACTGCGGCCTGTGTGGAAGGGCAGAACCCAGGCACGCTGGTGGAACCCGTGTTGTTGCCCGAGAGCGCTTGTTCAGCGCAGAGCAACGCAGCAGTGGCACAGCTGCTGTTCGGCGGTTGTGCCCGCACCACGAGGGATGCCATTGCGATGAAGGGCATGAGGAGCGCTATGCGCATGTCTACTTGCAACTGGACCGCACAGGAATGCACGCACGGCCACGCCGAAGGTAGCCGGGGGGCTATTTGCGAAAGGGAGCGCATCATCCGCACTTTCACACAATATACTGTTGAGTGCAAGCCTTGGCCACGGCTATTCACCGCGAACCGGCGCCGGGCAAGGCATCACGGGACACACCCCGGTCAAGGGCCCTCCAGCGCACCACGCGAATTCCTGTGCTGAGCCACGCAACGAAGTAGTGGCTCCACCCCTGCGATCGGCCGATCAGGTATTCGCGAGCTTTTCCAAGCGTGCCTTGTCCACGATGTGGATCTCGCGTCCGTGGGTATCGATGAGTCCCTCGGTCCGCAGGTCGGTAAGGCAGCGGATCAATGATTCGGTGGCCGTGCCCACAATGCTTGCCAGGTCCTCCCTGCTGATGCGCACACCCAGGTCGTCAGCCTCCTTGGCGGCGAAGCGGTCGTGCACGCGCAAGAGCGCTTGTGCGACACGTTGGCGTACACTGGCATACGCGAGCTGCAGCAGATGCTGTTCCTTCTCCTTCACGTCATGCGCGAGCATCTTGATGAAGCGTATGCTCACATCACGGTCCTTGTACAGGAGCGCCAGGAGATCCTCTTGGGGCACCAAGGCCACCTCGCATTCGTCCATGGCCTCGGCCGTCTCCATGGCGCGGCCGTTCTCCAGCAGGCCCATGTGGCCCACGAACTCACCTTCGTTGTGGAGGCCCGTCACGAGCTCCTTTCCGTCGTTGTTGATCTTATAGGTACGCACCTTTCCCTTCACGATGAAGGGTACCACGCGTAGCTCATCCCCCTCGTGGAAGAGCACCTCCTTCTTGGCCACCTTTCGGATCTTGCGGTCACGCCCGATGTCCTTCAAGGCCTCCAAGCCACGCGCTTGGTCCATGAACTTATTGAGCCCCTCATAGCCATTGTCGAATCCCTTCCGGAACAGCTCGCTCCGCTTCAAGCGGCCTTCAACCGCGTTCAGCAGTTCGCTTTCCTCGAATGGCTTGGTGAGGTAATCATCCGCGCCGAGCTCCATGCCCTTGCGCACATCGCCACGCTCGGCCTTGGCACTAAGGAAGATGAAGGGCACCTCGGCGGTATCGGGGTCGCGACCCAACATGTGCAGCACGCCGAAGCCGTCCAGCTCGGGCATCATGATATCGCACAGCACCAGGTCCGGACGCTCCGTGCGCGCCACTTCCACACCACGGCGACCGTTCTCGGCCTTCAGCACGCGGTAGTTGGCCAGTTCCAGGATCTCGGCGGTGTTCTCACGCATGTCCGCGTCGTCCTCGATAAGGAGAATGGTCTTCATTGTCCAAGGAATTGGGGTAGTTCCACATTGAACAAGGTGTTGCCGGGTCCGCTTTTGAATCCGATCGTCCCTTGCATGATGTCCAGGTAACGTTTCACGATGTTCAGGCCAAGGCCAGTGCCTTGGATCGTGGTGGCATTGGAACCGCGGAAGAAGCGCTCGAAGAGGTGTTGTTGATCCTCTTCCGGTATACCGATACCCTCGTCGTGCACGGTGATCGTAAGGCGACCATCAGCGATCCGTGTGCGCATGGTAACGCGCTTCCCTTCCGGCGAGTACTTGACCGCGTTGGTAACGAGGTTGGTGATCACGTTGCTCAGCATCTGGTGATCCAGCTTCACATCCCGTGATGCGCCTTCGTGGTCGTAATCAATGGCTTGGCCGGACTTGGCCAGATTACGCAGTTCCTCGATCAATTCGATCGAGAGGTGCACGATATCTATGGGCACCACGTTGCACTCCACTTGCCCTTGTTCGATCCGTTCCAGCGAAAGGAAGTCGTTGAGCATGGCCGTCATTTCCCGCACTTTGCCGCGGATGCGAATAACGTGCTTGGCCACCTTTTCGTCGCTTTCGTTCCCGGTGTAGCGCGAGATTAGGTCCACACTGCTCATGATGGTGCTGAGCGGGGTGCGGAATTCATGGCTGGCCATGGCCACGAAGCGGCTCTTCAGGGCATGCAGTTCGCGTTCCTTCTCCAAGGCCGTGCGCACGCTCTGTTCCGCCTCCTTCAGCTCGGCCGTCCGTTGCTCCACGCGGTCCTCCAGCTCCTGGCGGCTGCGTCGCAGGTCATCTTCCACCTTCCGGCGCATGGTAATGTCCGTCACCAGTCCCATCACGTAGCGCTCTCCTTCCAGAACAAGGTGGTTCAAGCTCACCTCAACGGGGAACACGGAACCGTCCTTGCGCTTTCCGGCCAAGTCCATGCCGATACCCATGGACCGCTGCACGGGCTTTTGTTCGTACGCCTCTCGGTGTTGCTTGTGCCGGTCTTTCGTCGCATCGGGAATCAGCAGTTCGATGGTCTCCCCGTTCAGCTCATCGGTCGTGTAACCGAACATCTCGTTCAGGCGCGGGTTGTGCAGGAGTATCCGTCCCTTCCCATCCACCACCACAAGCCCCTCGCCGGCCGAATGGAACAGCAGCTGGCACACCCGCGAAAGGTCCAGACGATCATCGGTGCCGGTCGTGGTTCGCATCACGGACGCAAGGTAGTTCGCATGGGCCCGGGTAGTGCTCAGCGCGGCGGACCGGCCGGCGCAATGGACGAGTCGCCGGAACCCTCATCGTACACGCGCCACTTGCGCATGGGTTTGGCATAGAGGTTCAAGGTAACGGCACGCTCGGGGCCGGGGTTGGAGAAGCGATGGATCGAAGATCCATTGGTCAAAGAATCCGATTGGCCGGGCCGCAGGCGCAGTTCCCGCACCAGTTCCACGCTACCCTTGGGCAAGGCCCTGTATCGTTCCTCCACCACTTCGCCGATGACCGGGTGCACCCATGCTGTCTGACTATCGTAGTCATGGATGCTGGTGGCCTGGCCCGGTTCATAGCAGATCACCAGCAGTTCGAAGGATTCGTTCCGGTGGATGCAGGTGCGCGTGTAGTGCTTGCTGTTCCAATTGTAGTACGGCTCCAGGTCCTTGCTTGGCACGGCATACCGCTCCAGAATGGCGGCATAGCGGCTCGGGTCCCGCTGGCGCAGGAGCTCCTTCACCAGTTCCTTGATGGATGGGATGACAGCCGTGGACATGAGAACGGACACGCTGTTGGCAAACGTAGCGGGGTGGCTCTGGGCCCGGGCTGACGTTCGTCAGGGCTTGGTATGATCCCTGTACTGCTCCACCGCCCGTGTTCGGGAAGTACGCATGCCTGCGCAATGTCCTTCCTATTCCGGCCTGCCGGTGCTAAACTTGTGGAATGAGCAGTTCTCTCCCTCTACGGATCCTCCTTCCCACCGATATGAGCATGCATGCCATGCACGCTGCGATCTATGCCGTGAAGCTTTTCGGGCAGAAGGCCATCTATTCGTTGGTATACGCCCATTTCGACGGTGGGCTTTCCATGCCGATGGATATCCCCTACGCCCCGGAGATGATGGCCACACAACGCGATGGTCTGGCCACCGCCGCCAAGCGCTTCGTGGAAATGACCGGTGCACGGAACGTGGAGCAGCACTTGCTGTTCGGGGCCCTGCCCACCGCCTTGAAGAGCTTCGCCGAGGATACCGAGGCCGATGCCATAGTGATGGGCCGCCGCGGCGAAGGCGCCTCACGCTTCTTCGGCAGCAACACCACCGATGTGATCAAGAGCAGCCCGGTGCCCGTATTGGCCGTGCCCGAGAAAGCGCGGCTGCAGGCCGTGCAGCGGATACTCCTGGCGGACGACCACGACACCGTTCGGCCGGAGACCTTGGCACTGTTGCGCTCGATCGCCGAGGAACACGATGCCGAGGTGCTGGTGGCGCACTACTCCACCGCTGTGGACAGCGACACCAAGCATTGGAGCAACGCGCAGTATGATGCGGCGCTGAAGGGCATTCCGCACGCCTTCATAGGCATGCACGGCAAGGATGTGATCGATGGCTTGGAGCGCACCGCCGTTAAGCGCAAGGCCGACCTGATCGCAGTGGTGCACCGCCACACCGGGTTGTTGGATGGGATCTTCCACGCGAGCGTGGCCAAGGAGATGGCAGAGACCAGCGAATCGCCCTTGCTCGTGCTGGAGCAGATGAAATAGACGGCAATCGCGCATCCGAAACATCGCTACTTTTCGCTCATGTTCAAGGATGAAGAGTTGCAGAAGCTGGTGGAGCGTGAAGGGGTGCGCCGTGCCGTGCACGGTGGTGACGTGCTGATGCACATGGGTGATACCATCACGCACATCCCGATCGTACTGAAGGGTAGTCTCAGGATCTTGGCGCGGGACGACCAGGGCCGCGAACGCTTCCTGTACCACATCATGCCGGGCGAGAGCTGTGCCATGAGCTTGACCTGTTGCAACAGCCAACGCACCAGCGCGGTGGCGGCCGTGGTGGAGGAGGATGCCGAACTGCTGATGATCCCCATACGCTACGTGGAGGAATGGATGGTATACCCCGAGTGGCGCAAATATGTGAGCGACACCCAGGCCCAACGCTTCAACGAACTGCTGGAAACGATCGAGATCGTGGCCTTCTCCAAGCTGGACGAGCAGCTCTGGAAGTACCTCGTGAAACGCGTGCAGGCCACAGGGGAGAATACCCTTAAGGTGACGCACCAGGAGATCGCGCAGGAACTGAATTCGCCGCGCGAGGTGATCACCCGCCTATTGCATCAACTGGTGCAGCGCGGGCAGGTATCCTTGGCGCGCGGTGCGATCACGGTGGACCTGAACGCGCCTTGAACACTTAAAGGAAGGGTTCCAACGCACGTTGCAGTTCGGCAGCGGCGATCACGCCGGACCTGCGCCAAACCACGTGGCCGTTCTTGAAGATCGCCAGTGTGGGCACCCCTTGCACCTTATAGGCCTGGGCGGCGGCGGGGTTCTTGTCCACGTCCACCTTCAACACCACGGCCTTATCGCCAATGGCCTGCTTGAATTGTTCCAAGATCGGCTTCATCGCCTTGCACGGCCCGCACCATTCGGCGGCGAAATCCACCACCACCGGTTTCGGTCCATTGATCAATTCCTTGAAACTTGCCATCGTGCTATCCGATCTCTTCGTACACCACTTCCGCGTTGCTTTCGTCCGGCCTGCGCACGGGCACGCATTGGTCCGCGCCGCAGCACCCTATGCCCAACACCGCTTGAACACCGAAGAAAAGGGCCGCAAAGGCCGCGACGGGTTCGCGCTCCACCAAGGCCACCACCATGAACAGCAGCGCGAAACCCAGCCGCAGCCAGCGTTGAATGTGCCAACCGGTCGTAATGCGTTCACGCATCACTTCACCAGCGCGGCCTGCACCTGGGTCCACGGGCCGCCATTGTACGCCTCGTAGCCGTGGCTCTTCAACTGATCGGCAGCCGCGCCACTGCGCATGCCACTGGCACAGCAGGTGATCACCGGCTTGCCCTTCGGGATCTTGTTCAGGCTCTTCAGCACCGTATCCAATGGAATGTTGATGGAGCCGTTGGCGTGGCCGCCGGCGTATTCGCCTTTGGAACGCACATCCACGATGGTGGCACCTTGTTCCAGTAGTTCCGCGATATCAACGGTGGGGCCGAGGCCGAATAGGGAGCGTAACATGTTCATGGGTATTGTTCACTTCTTGTTGGAGCAGGTGCTGAAACCGAAAAGTGCATAGAGCGGACAGAAACGCACCATGGAGGTGAGCGCGAACACCATCGCGAGCACCAGCAGCACGATACCCAAGGTACCTGTGATCACGCCCCCGAAGTACAATGCCGCGATCACCAGTGCCAGCACCGTGCGCATCACCCGATCCTTATTGCCCATGTTCGCTTTCATCCTGTTCTTCTTTTGCACAAAGGTCCGGTGCCTTCGCTGCTCGGATGGTGATGATCATCACGGGACTCGGTCCTCGGTCGGAAGATGCCCCGCGGCAACATCGGCGATCGAGCGTGCGCGCGGACGGCAGTCCGTGGCATACCGGATGAATTGCGAAACCCAGCTTCTTAATGGACCGCAACGATCCTCACGTTCCACGGCATGGGTCTGCCGCAGGATAGTCCTTCGATCACACGCAACAAAGTCGCGCGCTCGGCATTCCTGACGACCAACAACCGCCCCCTCTCCCCTTCACATCCGCTTCGCCAACCAGGCCATGAACTCGTCCTTCAGTTCGCGGTAGAGCTTTTCGAAGGTCTGCATGGCATCGCGCTGCCCGCTGTGATCATGGAAGAGGCGATGGTCCACGGCGATGGGGTGCTCCTTGGCTTCCTTCGCCAACCCGTTCTCATGTTGTTTCAGGTCGTGGCGCAACTCGTCGATCACTTCGCGCTGGCGGATGTACTGGTTCTGGAAGTGTTCCAGTTCGGCCATGACCTCTTGGTGCGTATTGCGTTGTGCGATCTCGCCCATGCGCTTTTCAAAAATGCCGATCTCCTCCTTGCAGAAGGCCAAGGTGTTCAACCAGATCATGTGGTCGCTGTGGAGGTCGTTGATGTGTACGCGTTTCTCTGTTGTCGTGCTCATGTCCTGATGTGCTATTGGGTTGTTCATTCTGCAGGGTCCGCTAGTGGCACGCGGCCACGTCCGCCGGGACCGTGATCGGCGGAGGGCTGATGTAGGGGATGCCGAGTTCCATGCCGCGCAGGATCATCAGCACCGCAAGCGTGCTTACAAGGTACGGTGCAGCGCGGCGAATACGGCTCCTGAGTTCGTTGCTGATCAGGCCTCCGCCCATGCGCACCGCGAACAGCGCAGGCCATGTGCCCATGCCGAAAAGGGCCATGAACAACGCACCCTCCGCAGGGCTACCCATGGCTGCCGAGCCGATCACGGCGGCATAGACCAGACCACAGGGCAACAAGCCATTGAGCACACCGGTAAGGAACAGGGCCTCGGGCGCGGTACGCTTCAGGTTGCGGGCAAGTGCGCTACGCAAACGGGCTATGGCCATGGAGAGCCGCCCGGTGGAGCTCCAGCGCTCCAAGGCACGGGGCACCAGCACAGAAAGCAGGAGCACCGCACCGGCCGCAATGGAAACACCTTGCTGCAAGCCCGCCACGCGCAGGCCCAGACCAAAGGTGCCGAACAAGGCCCCGAGCAAGGCGTAGGTGAGCAGTCGGCCGCTGTTGAGGATGACGGTGCTCCCCAAGCGTGCGCGCATGCTCGGGCCGGGGCTCGGTACCGCCAAGGCGATCGGGCCGCACATGCCTATACAGTGCGCGCTTCCCGCTGCGCCAAGCACGATGGCCGTGGCGAGCATGGCGTTCATTGCACCACGAGCTTCTCCTCGGTGAAGTAACGTTCACCATCCACCGTCCATTCCAAGGCGGCGTTGTAGCGGCCCGGCCAAAGGTCGAAGCCCTCGGTCTCGAAGACCCCGTTCTCCGCGGCGCTGAAGGACACGACATGATCGGCGCGTGGGTCGTTGGGGCGCAGCAAGGTCAGTTCCCCGCTGATGACCTTGGTGCGGAACTCCGGCGGGAACACCAATCGCGCACCGGTGGTGGTGAGCGTGATGTCCACACCGACGGAAAGCGCGTTGGCCCGAGCCGTGTGATCGATGCGCTGTTGGTACACCAGTTCCTTTTCGTAGTACTGCTCGGTGACCAAGGGCGTGGGGTTGCGCGATGCCATCACCACGAACCACGCCATCATGCTTGCGAAGGCGATCAACGCCAAGGCCAGTCCTTTTCCCCAGTTCATTTGCTTCCCGGTTTGATGGGTCCTACGAACGTTGTGCTCACTTCCTCCAGCAGTTCATCGCCACTGAAGATACCAACGACCACCTTGGTCTTCATGCCCGTAAGCTGGTCGGTGCCCAGGATGATGAAGGCTTCGCTGCGGCCGAGCGCACCACCCTTGAGGTCGAGCGTGCGACCCACGAGTTCCACATCACCTTTCACGTTCAGCAATTCCAAGCGCAGGGGCAGGTCGTTCGGTGTCTTGTTCACCGTTTTGATGGCGTACAGGTTGCTGATCCGACCGTCCGGGCGTGTTTGATAGAGCATGCCGGGCGTGCGTAGGATAGTGGTATCGGTATCCGTCCGCATGACGATCAGCATGGTGAGCGCAGTGATGAAGCCAAGTAGCACCACGCTGTACGCCTTCATGCGCGTGTTGAAAACGAAGGGTTTCTTGTCCGCGATCTCCTCTTCACTGGCATAACGGATCAGACCGGTGGGAAGACCCACGCTGGTCATCATGTGATCACAGGCATCGATACAGGCCGTGCAGTTCACACACTCCAATTGGGTGCCGTTGCGGATGTCGATGCCCGTGGGGCACACATGCACACAGGCGCTGCACGAAATGCAATCCCCTTTACCGGCCTCGGTGCGGTCCTCGCCCTTGCGGAAGAGCCCGCGTGCCTCACCCCGCACATGGTCGTACGCAATGACGATGCTCTTGCGGTCCAGCAGTACGCCTTGCAAGCGACCATAAGGGCACACCGTGGTGCAGGCCTGTTCCCGGAAGAAGGCGAAGTTGCCGTAGAACGCGCCGCTGAATATGGTCATGGCGGCAAGGCCACCCCAATGCTGGGCCGCTGGTTCGCGAATGATGCGCAGCACCTCATCGCTGCCGATGATGTACATGAGGAAGATGTTGCCGATGAGGAAACTGATGCCGAAGAAGATGGCGTGCTTCAGTGTCTTCTTCGCCAGCTTCCGGTTCGTCATCGGGCCTTTGTTCAGGGCCTTCTGCTGCTTCCAGTCGCCTTCGATCGCGTATTCGATCCGGCGGAACACCATTTCCATGAACACCGTTTGCGGGCATGCCCAGCCGCAGAACAGTCGACCGAAGGCCACGGTGAATAGGGCGACGAAGATGATGAAGGTGATGATGCCTACCACGAAGATCAGGAAGTCCTGCGGCCAGAACACCTGCCCGAAGAAGACGAAGCGGCGTTCGACCAGATTGATCATCAGCAAGGGCTCGCCCGAGATGCGGATGAAAGGACCTACGAAGAGGAGGACCAACAACGAATAGCCGAACCACTGGCGCCAGCGCGTGAACTTGCCAGCGGGTTTCTTGGGATACACCCAAACACGCTTGCCCTGCTTGTCCACGGTGCTGATCGCATCGCGGTAGCTCTCATCCCGGACATGTCCTTTGGCAGCGGCGTCGCGCTTGATATGTTCGGGTTGTTCATTCATCACCTGGCCGCCATCGCGGCGGTATCAGGCAGTGCGGCGGCCGTATCCACCGGAACTTCCGGAGCAGCTCCATCCCCTGTCCACAGATCACCCTGAGGCGCTTTCTGGGTGGCCCCACCCGTGCCCTTCAAGCTCATGATGTAGTGGGTGACGTTGGCGATCTCCAAAGGCTTCAACTGGGTCTTCCAGCTGATCATGCCTTTCTCCGGCACGCCGTACTTGATGGTCCTGAAGATGTCCTTCACATCACCGCCATGCAGCCAATACGTGTCGGTCAGGTTCGGTCCTACGGAGGTTTCCGATCCAGCGCCATCGGCACCATGACAGGGCGTACAGTATTGGTTGAAGATCGCTTGTCCGCCAGCGAGGGCGCCAGCATCGGTGCTCACGGTGATGTTCGTTTCGTCCACCGCGTTCTTCTGCGTGGCCATGAAAGCGGCCACATCGGCCTTGGCCTGCTCCATCTCCAGCTCGTACTCCTCGGCCTGGTATGGCACCACCTCCACCACATGCACGTTGATCAGATAGATCACACCCCAACCGATCGTGAAATAGAAGAGCCACAGCCACCACGGCGGCAACACATTGTCCAGTTCCCGGATGCCGTCGTACTCATGGTTCATGAGGATGTCCTTCTCCTCCTCGATCTCCACCTGGCGGGTCAACTTCTTCATCAGCTGGTCCACCCAGCTCGGCCCTTTGTCGGCCAAGGACTCCTCGGTCGTGCTATCGGCACCGGTGATCGCACGTGTCAATCCGCGGAGCACATTGATCTGGGCCAGCATGATCACGAAGAGGAAGATGTTGATGCCGGTCAACAACCAGAACAGGTGGTAATTGCTGATGCTTCCCCCTTCGCCGGCGAACGATTGTGCGCTGGCATCCTGCGAAAGCAGGAGAAGGAACGGTAGGAGCACCGTAGTGCCACCGCCTTTACCACCAAACCATTTCGCCCACGCTCCAGGCCCGCTCATGGTCCTCATGATGCTGGCCATGGACAGGATGAAGATCACCTGCACCACAGCCATCAGCAGCAGTGAGTAGATCAACATGTTGTCCACGCGGAACAAGGGTTCGACGGTGCTTGCAGCAATGCTGGTGGCATCCTGGGCCACCACGGGCAGGGACAACGCGGCCAGGGCGACGAGCGCGAGGGGGCGGAAAAGGGTTGGATCAGTGCGCATGGGGAAGGGTACCGTTCGCGGGTTGGTCTTCAAGAAGTGGCAGGCTGGACATGTGGTTGATGTGCCCTTTGCTCACGGAGCGTATCCACCACAGCATACCGAGGAAGAAGGTGAAGAAGATCACGAAGGACAGCACGGGGTAGATCCCGATGCCGGAGATCGTATCCATGTGATGCTTGATGAACTTGAGCATGGCCGATCAGGGATTGGTCTTGGCTTCCGCGACCCCGGCAGGAGCAGCTTTGATGTCGGTGCCCACACGTTGCAGGTAGGCGATCAGGGCGATGATCTCCAAGTCGCCCACCGCTTCGATACCGTCCTTCTTCAGCGAGGCCACGATCTTGGACGTTTGCGCGCTCAGATCGGCGTTCGCTTGTGCCGGGAACTCCTCGGCATAGGGCACGCCCATGGCACGCATCGCTTCGATCTTCTTGCGCGTGGTGGTCGTATCCAACACATCCTCAAAGAGGTGCGGATAAGCGGGCATCAGGGACCCCGGGCTCATGCTCGTGGGATCGTACATGTGGTAGTAGTGCCAGCTGTCCGGGTACTTGCCACCCACGCGCAAGAGGTCCGGACCGGTACGCTTACTACCCCACTGGAAGGGGTGATCGTAGATGAATTCGCCGGCCTTGGCATACTCGCCATAGCGCTCGGTCTCGCTGCGGAAGGGTCGCACCATCTGGCTGTGGCAGGTGTAGCATCCTTCGCGCACATAGATGTCACGGCCTTGCAGTTCCAACGGCGTGTACGGTTTCACGCTGCTGATCGTCGGTATGTTCGTCTTCACCAGGAAGGTCGGTACGATCTCCAATATGCCACCGATCGCCACCACCACCAGGCTCACCACGAGCATTTGCACGGGACGACGCTCGATCCAACGATGCCATCCGCCGCTCTCCTTGGCCTCCACCAGCTTCTCCAGGGCGGGTGCCTCGGCATCCTCGTTGGCCAGGAACTTGCCCGCAGCGATGGTCTTACGCACATTGTAGATCATGATGAAGGCACCGATCAGGTACACTGTACCACCTATCACACGCAACCAATAGGCGGTGCGGATCTCCAGGAGCGTATCCAGGAAGTTGGGGTACACCAGGAAACCGTCCGGCGTGAACTGCTTCCACATCAGGCTTTGGAAGAAACCTGCGAAGTACAAGGGCACCGCGTAGAGGATGATGCCCAAGGTGCCCAGCCAGAAGTGTGCGTTGGCGAGCTTCACGGAGTACAGCTTCGTTCGGAACAAGCGCGGTACCATCCAATACACGATACCGAAGATCATGAAGCCGTTCCAGCCGATGCCACCGATGTGCACGTGGGCGATGATCCAATCCGTGAAATGCGCGATCGCATTGATGGACTTGATGCTGAGCAGGGGGCCTTCCAAGGTGGACATACCGTAGCAGGTCACCGCCACCACGAAGAACTTCAGTACGGGATCCTCTCGCACACGGTCCCACGCGCCACGCAAGGTGAGCAGGCCGTTGAGCATGCCGCCCCAACTCGGTGCGATCAGCATGACGCTGAAGACCACACCGAGCGACTGCGCCCAATCCGGCAGTGCGCTATACAACAAGTGGTGCGGACCCGCCCAGATGTATAGGAAGATCAGCGACCAGAAGTGGATGATCGAAAGCTTGTAGCTATACACCGGACGGTTCGCCGCCTTCGGTAGGTAGTAGTACATCAGGCCGAGGAAGGGCGTGGTGAGGAAGAAGGCCACCGCATTGTGCCCGTACCACCACTGCACCAAGGCATCCTGCACACCGGCGTACCAGCTGTAGCTCTTGGTCAAGCCGATCGGCAGTTCGATGCTGTTGACGATATGCAGCATGGCCACCGTGACCCACGTGGCGATGTAGAACCAGATGGCCACGTACAGGTGCCGTTCACGACGTTTCAGTATCGTGCCGAACATGTTGATGCCGAACACCACCCAGATCAGGGTGATGGCGATATCGATGGGCCACTCGAGCTCGGCATACTCCTTACCCGTGGTGATGCCCAACGGCAAGGTGATCGCGGCCGCCACGATGATCAGCTGCCAACCCCAGAAGTGGATCCAGCTGAGCGCATCGCTGAACATGCGCGCCTTCATCAAGCGCTGGAGGCTGTAATAGACGCCTGCGAAGATGGCGTTGCCCACGAACGCGAAGATCACCGCGTTGGTGTGCAAGGGCCGCAAGCGACCGAAGCTGCCCCAATCCGCGAAGTTCCACGAGGGCACCACGAGTTGGACAGCGGCCGTGAGGCCCACAAGCATGCCCACCACACCCCAAAGGATGGTGACGAACAGGAAATACTTGACGATCCGGTTATCGTACTGGAAGCGCTCGATCATCGATCCGTGGTGTTTTCAGTGGAAGTTGGGGTGGGGTCGTGCAACATGCGCACGGCAGGCGAACGGTCATCATCATACTGCCCGCTGCGCACCGCCTTGATGAAGGCGGCCAGGAACACCGCGGCGACCAGCGTGCTGGCCGTGATCAGAAGGAAGATGACGGACATCAGTTCTGTGGCTTTGCGCAGCGAAAGTGCTGCGGGATGAAGGAGTAAGGAATGAGCGGCATCAGACTTGAAGGTGACATCCGTCAGGTGTTCCTGTTCTCGCGCGCAGCGAGCGCCACGGCAACGGAAACGAAACCGACCACGGTGACCGAGCTCAAGGGCATGAGCACGGCCGCGAACAAGGGCGTCAGGTTCCCGCTCACCGCAAAGGCGACACCCACCACGTTGTAGCACAGCGAAAGCATCAAGCTCGCAAGCACGATCCGCCTTGCGCGACGGGTAAGCAGCATGAATTGTGGTAGGTGCGCCACCGATCCGGCATCCATGATCGCATCGCTCGCCGGTGTCAACGCAGCGGTGGTCTCCGTTACGGTGATCCCCACATCGCTCTGGGCCAAGGCACCGGCATCGTTCAATCCATCGCCCACCATCAGCACGCGGTGTGCGGCACGCTGTTCGTCCAGGATGAATTGGGTCTTGTCCACCGGACCGCAGTTCGTGCGCACTTGGGCACCCGCGAAGGCGGTGGTCAAGGCGGTATCCACTTGTGCATCGCCGGTAAGCAGGGCCACGCGCATGCGTTCGCGCAGTTGCCGCACGGCGCTCGCGATCCCGGAACGCGCCTGTTTACGCACCACGAAGAAGCCGCGCCATACCCCATCGATCGTCACGTGCACTTGTGCTTCACCCGCGGTTCGAGGAGCTCGTTCCCCACCACAGAAGTCGACCGAACCGATGCGCACCGCACGACCATCGATCTCACCTTGGATACCGGCACCCGCGGTTTCGGAAACATCCTGCACCGCACATTCTTTGAAGGAACGGCGCAACTCCTGCGCCACCACCGCACTGAGCGGGTGCGTGCTGTTGTGCGCCAGCGCATGCACCATGGCGCGTGCATCCGCCTCCAGTTCCTTGCCCTGCCAAGCCACTTCATGGGCTTCGCGCGCAGTGAGCGTTCCGGTCTTGTCGAACACCACCGTGTCCACATGCGCCATGCGCTCCACCACCTCGGCATCACGCAGGAACAGGCCCTTCTTTCCAAGCAAGCGGATCGTGTGCCCATAGGCGAAAGGCATGCTCAAGGCCAGGGCGCACGGACAGGCCACGATCAACACGGCGGTGACCACCAGCCACACTTGGGAGCTGTCCTTGCCCCACCAGAAAAGGCCGGCACCGAGTGCGATCAACAGCACTCCGACGGTGAACCGACGCGCCACTTGATCGATCAGCCTCGGCATGGTCGGCCGGTCCTGCAACGAGGCTTGTTCGGCCCACAGCCGTTTCAAGCGGCTGTCCGCGAAGGTGCTCACAACCTCCAGTTCGATCGCCGCACCGCGCTGTCGGCCACCGGCCTTCACACTTTCGCCGACCTCCTTGCGCGTGGGCAACGGCTCGCCGGTAATGAAGCTGTTGTCGATGTGTCCGGTGCCCTTGCGCAACACCGCATCCACCGGCACAAGCTCCTGATCGCGGATGA
>JAGQVV010000016.1 GCA_020437805.1 Flavobacteriales bacterium | reverse complement strand
TGCAGCCGTACTTGTTGTCGAATTTGCTCTTGGTGACACTGTCGTTGATGTTGATGGCGGGCATCACGAGAGTGCCGTTCTTCTCGCGGTCCTTCAGGCGGAGCACCCCGGTGGTGGTCTCTTCGCTCAAGCCCTTGATGTCCTTCACCAGTTCGGGGAACTTGTCGAAGACCATGTTGGTGAGGTCACCACCATCGTCCAGGATCATGTTCAGGGGCTTGCCGCCTTCAAAAGCGAAAAGGGTCTGCTCGATGCACCAATCGAACTCCTCATTGTTCATTCCCTTCCACGCATACACCGGTATGCCTGCCTTGGCGATCGCGGCAGCAGCATGGTCCTGTGTGCTGAAGATGTTGCAACTGCTCCAGCTTACTTCCGCGCCGAGCGCCTTCAAGGTCTCGATCAGCACGGCGGTCTGGATGGTCATGTGCAGGCAACCTGCGATCCGCGCTCCTTTCAAGGGTTGGTCCTTGCCGTATTTCTCACGGAGGGCCATCAAGCCGGGCATCTCCGCCTCGGCCAGTTCGATCTCCTTGCGACCCCAATCGGCGAGGTCCATGTTCTTCACTTTGTACTTGAGCTGCTCTTTCGTCTGGGGCATGGTCGTGTTCATGAGGCGGCAAAGGTAGGTCTATCCGTGTTGTGGGGCAAGGAGGCCGGGCGTTCCTGGTGCAATGGAAGTGCCTGAAGCACAAGCCTGACCGGAGGCGCGCTGAAGCGTCATCAAGGGGTTCGTGTTTCGGCCGCGTCCGGCTCCGTAAGTTCGCAACGTGGGTACGGTACTACAAACCATCGAAGCGGCAAAAGGTTCGGGTCGCAAGCAACTGGCCGTTCTGATCGATCCCGATATGGGCGCGGATCAAGCCTTGTTGGAGCGTACCGTGCAGAACGCCTGCATGGCCAAGGCGGATATGATCTTCGTGGGCGGAAGCCTTTTGACCACCGCGGCCTTCGACCACTGTGTGGAGTTGGTGAAGCGCTGGAGCGATCGTCCGGTCGTGCTCTTCCCTGGCAGTCCCGCCCAATTGAGCCGACACGCGGACGCGGTGCTGTTCCTGAGCCTTATCAGCGGACGGAACCCGGAGTTGCTGATCGGGCACCATGTGACGGCGGCACCCACTGTTCGTGCGATGGGCCTGGAGGCCATCCCCACGGGATACATGTTGGTGGACAACGGTCGCCCGACCACCGTAAGCTACGTGAGCCAGACCCTACCGATACCGCACGATAAGCCGGGCATCGCTGCGTGCACGGCCTTGGCGGGCGAACTGCTCGGCCTACGGACCATATACATGGACACCGGTAGTGGTGCGCAACGCACGGTCCATCCGGCCATGGTGGCCGCCGTTCGGCAAGCTGTGGACCTGCCCATCATCGTTGGAGGTGGCATTCGCGATACGGCGAGCGCCAGATCATTGTGCGAGGCCGGGGCCGACGTGCTTGTGATCGGAACCGCCTTCGAAGAGGACCCGGAGCGGATCTTCCACATGAGCGAGGCCATTCACGGCTGAGCCGAAGGAGCGGCCATGCGACCACCAAGGCACATTCGGCCCGGACCCTTCCGCTTCATGGGTGTGATACTGGGGCTCTTCATGGCCTCCAGCTTGATGGTCCATGCGCAGATGGAGGACCTATGGGCCATTTGGAAGGATCCGAACGCCCCGGACAGCGCACGTCTTCGGGCGGTCCAGACGCTGGCGTGGAGAGCCGTGTTCGAGCAACCGGACAGCGGCGTGGCCCTTGCCAATGCCCAACTGGCCCTCGCCGTACAAGCGGATGACAAAAAGGCCCAATACGAGGCACATACCACATTGGCCGTGGGCAACAGCATGAAAGGTGCGTACACCGCTGCATTGTCCGAGTTGCAACAGAGCTTGTCCTTGGCGAACGAGATGGGCGACCGGAAGCGCGCTTCCAACACGTACAGCAACCTCAGTAACGTGTATCGCAACCTGGGTGATCTCCCCAAAGCCTTGGAGCAGTTGCAGCGAAGCTTGCGCATCGATACCGGATTGGGGAACAAGGAAGGCTTGGCCGGTACGTACAACAACATCGGGAACATCCACACGGAATTGGGTGAGTTGGACAAGGCCTTGGCCAACTACCAACGAAGCGCGGCCATGGCGGACGAGCTCGACAACCCGAAAGGCAGGGCACAAGCGCTGTTGAACCTGGGGAACACGCACATGCAGATGGGTGCGTTGGATACGGCGGAACAAGAGTTCATCGAAGGTGCGGCTCTCTACAAGGAGCTGGGTAGGAAGCTCGAGATGGGTATCGCCTTCAACAATTTGGGCCGGACCTACGGTCTTCAGAGCAAGTATGCATTGGCCCATGCCTATTTGGATACCGCCGAGGTCATCCTGTTGGAGCTTGGAAGTGTTCGACAGTTGGCACGGACCTACCTGAACCGGGGTACCGTGCACCTGAGCGAGGGGCGTATCGCGCTCGCGGCGAAAGCGTGTGAGCGGGGGCACGATCTCGCGGTGGCCAACGGGTTGCTGCTGCAACGCAAGGAGTGCCTGCAGTGCATGGAGGATGCCTATGCACGGTCGGGCGATTTCCGGAAGGCGCACGCAGCGCAAAGGGAATTCCTGATGGTGCATGATTCCTTGTTGGAGCTCAACAACGGCAAGGAGGTGACACGGCTGGAAGTGACCCGGACCTTCCAAGAACGGATGCTGGCGGACAGCTTGGCGAACGTCCGGACCCGATACGAGGACGAACTGGCATACAACGAGAAGCTGGGCCGGGAACGTGAGCAGCGCAACATCTTCCTGTTCATCGGGTTAGGGGTCTTGGCCCTGGCAGGCGGGTTGTGGAACCGGCTGCGTTACACACGTCGGTCCAGGGCGGAGGTACAGCGGGAAATGGACCGCAGCGAGAGCCTCTTGCTCAATATCCTACCAGCGGAAGTGGCGCTCGAATTGAAGGACAAGGGCACCGCTGTGGCCAGGCACCATGATCGAGTGACGGTGCTGTTCACGGATTTCAAGGGCTTCACGGAGATCGCGGGCAGCCTCGGCCCGGCCGAGCTCGTGGAAGAGCTCAACGCATGTTTCCATGCCTTCGATGGGATCGTCGGCCGCTATGGGATCGAGAAGATCAAGACCATCGGCGATGCATACATGGCCGCCGGTGGGATCCCTGAAGCGCGTGAGGGATCCGCGTTGCACGTGGTCCAGGCCGCCTTGGAGATGCAGGAGTTCATGATCCAACGTCGCTTGGAACGATCCGCATTCGGCCTACCTGCCTTCAGTATGCGCGCAGGGGTCCATACCGGTGATGTCGTGGCCGGGATCGTCGGTGCGCGCAAATTCCAGTACGATATCTGGGGAGACGCCGTGAACACAGCGGCCCGGATGGAAAGCAGTGGCGAAGTGGACCACGTGAACATCAGTGGCGCCACGTATGCACTGATCAAGGACTCGAATGATCTGCGCTTTGTCCCGAGAGGAATGGTACAAGCCAAGGGCAAAGGTGAAATGGAGATGTTCTTCGTGGAACGACGATAGCCTGGGGTCGTAGTGGCCCCATGGCACGTGATGCACCAGGTCGGTGTGCGAGCTCCTTCAGCAAGGGCCTGGAGCGGTGAGCGGTCGGGCTGCTGCTTATCGGTCCGTACGGACGACAAAGCCTGCTGCCATGCGTCCGTTAGCATCACTCGCTTGGATGTGGTATCCGCCGACCGCGAGACCCGAGAGGTCCATCACGAAAGGTCCGTTGGATGCTGAGGAGCTGAGCGTGGCAACGGTCCTCCCGCTCAGGTCGATCACCTTCACGTGGATGTTGCTTCCGAAGTCCTTCGGCAGGTCCAGCGTGATCTGGCCCTCACTGGGGTTGGGGAACAGGCTCAACGGTCCTACCGTGGGTGGATCGATGAGACCTGCGGCATCACCGGTGACGAAGCCATCCGAATGCAAGGCGAAGGGCTCTGGCATGAGCTCAAGGACCGGTTGGTCCGCGCTGTAAACGCCGACGAACCCGCTGTTGAGGCCGTTGCCGGCCGCATCGGTCACCTCCAGGAGATAGCAGGAGAACGGGTCCAGTTCGAGCCAATGCTCGTGATAGGTGTTGGCCGCTGTATAGGGTCCACCGCTCGCGACCTCGACGTATTCCGCATTCCGGACGGTCCAGCTCGTTTCCTCCGGAGCATCATCGGTCGTGACGCCCAAGCGCACTACCGGCGATGCGGCGATCAAGGCCGGAAGAACGTCAAGGGAGTAGCTGTTACCGTCAGCCACTTCATCGGGAACCCCGTTCACGCTGATGATGCGGAACTCGAGCTCGTCGCCCGTGTCCGCATCCACGGCAGGAAAAGCCGGCGTGCGGACCTGCCCTTCAGCGGCGGGCAAAGGCAGCTGCCAATCGAAGGAGTTGTCCAACAGGCCGTTCTTCCAGGTCTCCACCACGCAACCGATCATGGTCTCCGTGCCGTTGTTGATGATCTTCATCACCGGTGTCACCGTTCCATCGCATGCGTAAGTGGTGCCTACATACTGAACGATACGTGCATCATGGGTGGCTTGTGCGGTGCAGGTCGAAGAAAGCGAAAGCGTGGCCAGCAAGGGGACAAGTGCGCGCATGGATCGTGGTTCTGAGTGCCAAATCTATCCGGACCAGGGACGAACCACAATAGAACCTTGGTTACAAACGCCTATCAGAACCGCAGCGTCAGTCCACCAAGGATGTTGAGCGGTGCCTGTGGATACAGGCCGACGAATTCCTGCCGACGATCGTCCAGGAAATAGCTGTAGCTCCAACCATTGCTCTCGTACAACTCGCTGAACACATTGCGTACCGTAAGGTTGAGGTCAAGATGTGGGATCCTCAGGAATGATCGCAGCGCAACGTTCAATCGCAGGTCGTTCACCAAAAAGGCGTCCAGCGCACGTTGCGGGCTCCCACTGTTGTCCAGGAACTGCTCACCGACATACTTGGTGACGAGCGTGATATCGGCCTCACCTTTGCCGATCGCTCGCCACAAACGATACGTTAGCTCGCTTGCAGCAATGGCCTCCGGGCTGAATGCGATCGGTGCCTCATCATGGTGCACCGTGCGTTGCCCTCCGTTGTCCCAGTCGTCCACGTACTCATCGAAGTCCACGATCCTGTTCCGACTGAAGGTGGCGTTGCCCTTCCAGCGCAGGCGCCCGGTCAGTTGCAGCGCCCAGGTGAGTTCCACTCCGGCGCGGTAACTGTGGGGCACGTTGGTGCGCAATGCGGCGCCCACATCGTTCAATTCACCGGTCAGTACCAGTTGGTCGGTGTAGTCCATGAAGAACAGGTTGATGCCCGCTGCCCTGCGCGAAGAGCGGCTTTCAAGGCCCAATTCGTAGTCCACCAGGCGCTCGCTCGTGGGCCTGCTGTTCGGGGTCGTCTCCGTCAGGTCGTCCCGGTTCGGTTCACGGTTGGCAAAGGCAACGCTTCCATAGAGCCGGGTGTGGTCCTTGATCCGCAGGTCGGCACCGACCTTGGGGTTGAAGAAGCTGTATGTCGTGTTCTGGGTGATGTTGTTCAGTTCATTGTCGAATCCGAGGAAATCGTAGTTCACGGTGCGGATCTGGGCATCACCGAAAAGGTGCAAGGAGCCATTCACCTCATAGTTCAATTTGGCGAAGAGGTTGGCATCGCTCTTGTGCGCATCGTTGTTGTAGTAACGGAAGTCCTTCGGGAATGGCCCGGCATACTGTGCCCAGATCACTTCTCCGAAATGCGCCCCGCGATAATCGCTGTAGCTGCCGCCCAGCACGAGATCATGGCCACTGAAGGAGTGGACGAGCGATGCGTTCGCTCCCAGCAGGGTGTTGTCCAGCCAGCGTCGAATGATGAAGTCGCTGTTGTCGACCGTATCACTTCCAATGATCACCGGGTCCGGGTAGAAACCGGGACTCTCCTGGTCCGCCTTGTAGTTCTCGAAATAGCCTTGCCCATCCACACGGAAGCCGGTGATATTGAGGGTGGTGTTCGCTCCGAGCTTCTCCTCGTACAACAATTGGTAGTGTGTCTGGTCATAGTTGTCCACCTCATCGGCGTAAGTGTATTCGTTGAATGTCCGGTTCGTATCGATCACTTCACGCGGCACCCCGGCCCATGCCTGATAGGTCCGTTCCATGCCCCGGAAGGTGATGAAGCGCAGAGAACGCTTCTTGCCCACCACGGCGCCTTGCAGGAAATAGCTCTTCAGATCGGCGGTCGCCCGGTCGATGTACCCGTCGCTGGTGATGGAGCTCAGGCGCACATCCAAACTGTAGTGCTCTTGCAACAGGCCGGTGCCCGCGCTCAGGCTGTAGCGCTGCGTGTTGTACGAGCCACCGCTCCACCCGACACTGGCCCAAGGGTCGCGCTTCACCGTGGTGGTGCGCAGGTTCACCGTGGCACCGAACGCGGCGGGGCCATTCGTGCTGGTGCCCACCCCGCGCTGTACTTCGATGTCCTCTGCACTGGATGCCAGGTCCGGCAGGTTCACTAGGAATGCACCCTGGCTCTCCGGGTCGTTGAAGGGCACGCCGTTCAGGGTGATGTTCGTGCGTGTGGCATCGGTGCCTCGGATGCGCATACCCGTGTAGCCTATCCCTGTGCCGGCGTCACTGGTGGTGACCACGCTCGGTTGCAGGTCCAACAGGTAGGGGAGGTCCACGCCGGTGTTCACGCGCTCGATCTCCTCCTTGGTGATCAAGGACCTTGCAAAGGGAAGCTGGTCGCCCACTCTAAGAGCGGTGATCTCCGCCGCGCGCAGTTCAAGGATATCCGCGTACAGCGTGAACACCTTCCGAGCGCTGGTCCGGTCGATGAGCACAACGGTGTCCAATGGCGCGTATCCCACATGGCTGATGCGGACCCGATGCTCCCCTTCCGGAAGCCCGTTCAACACGAATTGTCCCTGTTCGTCCGTGGTCGTACCGAAGGCCTGATCATCTCCCACCACGATGTTGGCCAGGGCCACCGGGGCATTGTTCTCGTCCAGGACCTGCCCAACGGATCGGACCTGTGCATGGATGGTGGAAACTTGGCACAGCACCAAGACCAGGGTAACGAGTTGCTTCATGCGTACTCCGTAGTGTTGTCCTTGCCCGGAGGTGCCCCGACCACGTGAGCGGATCCCTTCGCAGCATTACCTGCGCAGGTTCATCGGGTATGATCTCAGCCCATTCGGTAGGGCACCCCGTTGCAAGATGGGCCGAAGGTATGACGGTTCAGCGCATAGGCCGATCCTTCAGCATCGATCCGATCGCAGCGAGTGCTGCACCGACCCGCTGTTCATGCGGACCTTCAATGAGGGAATAAGGTCTCTGCAGTTCGCGTAAGGCCTTTTCATACAGATCGAACAGCCGATCCCGATCGTGGGGGTTCTCCCTCAACGGGTCTGCTTCCCATGGCATGTCAGGTCGACAGAGCAAGGAAAGGTCGTACGGGTTGTTTTGCACGAATGCCTCCACCTCCGGGGCCGCTTCACCGAATTTCTCCTGGCCCCAGATCCGGATCGTGATCATATCGGTATCGCACAGCAGGATCGGTGCTCTTCCTTTCAGATCGAGGCTCACACGACGTTCCTCTTCCAATTGTGCACGGGCGATCCGCACAAGGTCGTGCTCCGCATAATTCCCTTGGGTTCGCGAAAGGAATTCCCGTGCCATCTCACTTACCCACGGTACGTCGTAATGGACGGAAAGGGCTTTGGTGAGCGT
This sequence comes from Flavobacteriales bacterium, assembly GCA_020437805.1. GTDB lineage: Bacteria > Bacteroidota > Bacteroidia > Flavobacteriales_F > PHOS-HE28 > PHOS-HE28. The sequence continues at coordinate 27,754 of JAGQVV010000016.1, read as the reverse complement.
GGTCTTTCCACTGCTTTCCGGGCCGGTGATCGCGATCCTGATGGGCTCAACGTGTGCCATGGTCGTGGAGGAATGAAGGTCGGTCACAGTTGTAACTTTCCGTCACCGAACAGGCAGCGTGGTCGCACCCGTTCGATGTCCAAAGGTCGTCACGATGTTAATGGACCAAACGATGAATGACATGGAACGTATACTACTCTTCCCCACGATCCTCGGTATTTCCACCCTTTCCTTCGGCCAGTTGCCGCCTCAAACGCAAGCCCCGTTGAAGGACCACTTGATCGAGGTGAACGCCGAGTGGCGCTCGCACGCAACGCACCTCGAGAACGCCGATCGCTCTGTGTCGTTCACGGACGAAACCGATCGTATCGCGATGCACCTGAGGCTTGTCAAGGAGCAGCTCGCATCACGCACCGCCGGGGAGCTATCCGCCGACCAGGCCGCACGGCGCATTGCCTCGTTGGAGGATCTCGATCGATACGCGGATGCCCGGAGATTCCCGAAGAACGAGGTCCTGCCGTATCGGAACCCGGTCTTCATCGACCCGTACGGAACAGCATGTGCCGTGGGGCACTTGATGATCGAGAGCGGCGCCTCGGACCTTGCGGCACGGATCGATGATGAACTCGAGTTGGCCTACATCCGCGATATGCATTTGCCGGAGATCGGTGAGTGGGCGAGTGTTCAGGGTTTCACCGCGGATGAGCTCGCTTGGATCCAACCGGCCTACGCCCCACCGGTCCCTTGGTTCCCGTTGGGTCCGGGGCTGGATGGTCCGGTAAGGGTATTGCTGCGCCTGGACAACGGCGACCTCCTGGTGGCTGGTGATTTCAATGGACCGGGTGGCTTGGAGTTGAACAGTGTGGCGATCTGGGATGGTGCTGCGTACAACGCGCTGGGCGCAGGTGTCCATGGGTACGTGAATGCGGCCGTGGAATACAATGGGAACATTGTTCTCGGCGGTGCTGAGATGGAGGGGTACTCGGACCTCGCGATATGGGATGGTTCGGAATGGAGCTTCAGTTCCGTGTTCGATGGTAAGTACCCCTTGATCCATGCGTTGCATGTGCATGAAGGTGAATTGTATACCGCAGGCGCGTTCTCGGGATTCGCCGGGATCGACGATGTGGTGATGAAGCGGACGGACAATGGTTGGGAAGCGGTAGGTGAGGTGTTCAACAATACGGTCCATGCCTTGGCTTCGCACGATGGCTTCCTCGTGGCGGCCGGAGCGTTCACCGGGATCGATGGACCGACGGATCCCGTTCTGGATCACGTGGCCACACTGGCAGGTACCTCATGGTCGCAGCTCGGCAACGGCCTGGACGCCGCGGTGCATGCCCTGATGGAGATGGACGGTGCCCTTGTTGCAGGGGGGCAGCTGTTCGAGAACATCGTCCCCACCTTCGGGATGGCTCGCTTCAACAGTGGTGCATCGGATTGGGAGGAGTTGATCCCCGGCCACGAGGACCATTTATCGAGCAATGTTGGACCGGCCGCTATCCACGCCCTTGCCCGACGCGGGTCGGACATTGTGTTCGGAGGGGATTTCTCCTTCATCGACTTTGGCCTTCTGGGCATGAACACTGCCTTGTGGCATGCTGAGGACATGGGCTTCGAGCCCTTGACGGGCCTGATGAATGGCGCTGTGCATGCGTTGAACGTGCAAGGGAACACCATCGTGATCGGAGGGGATTTCAACGCAGGGCTGCCGCACATCGCGACCACCGATCTCTCGACGTCCATCAATGATCACGGGTCCGACGCGTTGTTGACCATCGTACCGAACCCTGCCGTGGATCGGATCAGCCTTTCGAACGGCTTCGGTGCGGACGCAGCGCTACGTGTGATCGATATGCATGGAAGGATGGTGCATGTACCGGTCGAGCGCACTGCCGAGGTGTTGCGCATTGATGTTCGTGGCTTGGCCTCAGGCGCCTACCTAGTGGAACTGGAGGATCAAGGGAGAACGGTCACAGGGCGATTCGTGAAGGAATAAGGGGTAAAGCGGGGAAGCGCCCTGCTCCTTCAAAGGGCAGCGCGCTTCTTTGCCTTCCCAGGGCGCACAATTCCAGCGCTGCCGTGTTCCTTTGCCTAAGAATGGAGCGGTATTACTATTTGGCGCTTGATGTCCTCAGCGTTGCTTTCCCGCTGTTGGCGAGTTTCGACAAGCGCTTGCGCTTCAGGTCGAAATGGCCCGGGCTGTTCACTGGATTGATGGTCATGTCCGTGCTGTTCCTTCTGTGGGATGGTCTCTTCACGGCGTTGGGGGTCTGGGGCTTCAATCCGCGCTATCTGGTCGGGCTTTATCTGTTCGGCATGCCCGTCGAGGAGTGGCTCTTCTTCCTCTTCATACCGTACTCTTGCGTCTTCCTCTATGAGGTCATGCGCTACTTCATCAGGCGTGATGTGCTCAGGGACTTCGCTCGCCCGTTAAGCATCGTTCTCTTGGCTATCCTGCTGGTAGTGGGCTTGTTCAACCTGGACAGGTCCTACACATGCATCACCTTCATTGCGACTGCGGTCTTCCTATCGTACCACGTATACACCCGAACCCCATGGTTGGGTCGGTTCTACGTCGGTTATGCCATCAGTTTGGTGCCTTTTCTTGTTGTGAACGGGATCCTCACGGGTTGGTTGTTGCCGGAGCCGATCGTATGGTATGACGATGCGGAGAACCTCGGTATCCGACTGAACACGATCCCCATCGAGGATTCCGTGTACCTCCTTCTGATGCTGCTCATCACGATCACCTTTTACGAGCGGACCCTGTTCCGTGGGCACGGTGATCTTTCTCCAGCGGATCCGGGGTAGGCCTGCGTTCAAGTTACCGGAATGTGCAACCGGTATTTTTTGGACCATTTGAGGTAGCCCACCACGGCGAGCACGATGTACACCACCATCAGCAATGCATAGCCATCGTAACCGATCCAGTGGTTGTAGGCCACTGCGACCACATCGCCCACGGTCCAATAGATCCAGTTCTCCAGCACTTTTCTGCTCATTAGCCATGTGGCCACGATGGCGAAAGCAGCGATGAAGGCTTCCATCCATAGGAACCGCCCGGGGAGCTTCACAAGGTGCATCAATGCCACAAGGAGCGCCGTGCCCAAGAGCCCGATCGCGATCGCGGTGGCGTGCGAGCCCCAGGAAAGTGTGATGATCGGCCCGGAGCCGCCCGATCGGCCCCAGGTCCACCAGCCATACAAGCCCATGAGCGTGTAGAAGCCGTTCAGCGCCCCCATCAGCCAAGCGTTCTCCACCGCGTACAGCAATACGGCGATGAGCGAGGCTACAATACCCAACAGCCAACCCACGCGACGCTCAATACCGATCAGGATGGTGAAACCGATGTTCAACAGAACGGAGGTCCACTCCAGAAAAGAGGTGCTTTCGGGGCTCAATACGAATGCCATCACATGCCACAATTGCACGGCTGGCTGAAATAGATCTTCGTCCTGGGCAGTAGGTTCTGGATGTGCTCCATTTCCGGTTGCTCGAACTGGATCGCACGTAGATCGAGGAAGCGAAGGGAGGTTAGCCGTTCAAGTTCCTCAGGGAAATCCCCGAGGTCGTTGTCCCAAAGGTCCAGTGAGGTCAGTTCCGTCATGGCGCCGATGCACGGAGGCAGACCGACCAAGGCGTTGCGGCTCATGTCCAACCGTTTCATGTGCGTCATGTGGCAAATGCTCCCGGGGAAGTCCACCAACTTGTTGCGGGATAGCCGTAGGTCCTGTATGTGGACGAGTTCACCGAAGCGCTCAGGAAGGACCTTCAATTTGTTGTTGCTCAGGTCCAAGGCGTTCAGGTTCTTTAGCAGAAGGAGCTCTTCGGGCAGTTCCTTCAATTTCTGACCGGAGAGGTCGAGCTTGAACACTTGGTCCGGTTCCCTCATGGCCCTCTCGATGCTGCGGTATGTCCTGACCGAATCCAGTGCCACTGCATCCAGGAGTTGGGCCTGCACGGGGAGCGAGGTCGTCATCGTCCAGAGAAGCAGGAGGCGTATGGTAGTGGTCCGTTGCATCAGATGTCGGCCAAGCGTTCCCGTACCGTTGCACGATCCAAGTGCAGTTGTTCCTTCAACGCATCAAGGTCCGCGAAACGCATGTCCCCGCGCACCTTCTCCACAAAGCGTACCGTGATCATCTCACCGTAAAGGTCGCGATCCAGATCGAAGATGTTGACCTCCACAGCACGACGTGGGAGTCCGGACTTCAGCGTAGGGCGGTCGCCGATGTACAGCATTCCGCCATGCATCCCGTCGTTCAATTCGATCGTAACGGCATACACACCATCCCCGGGGACCAGTTTGTACCGATCGATCGCGCCGATGTTCGCCGTCGGATAACCCAAGGTGCGCCCGATACCATCGCCTTTCACCACGATCCCGGAGACGGGATACGGGTACCCCAGCAACTCGTTCGCGTGGGCCACCTGCCCGTCCAATAAGGCTTGGCGCACCTTCGTACTGCTCACTTTCAAATGGTCGACCTCTTGTGCAGGGATCTCCTCCACGAGAAAACCGAAGGCATCGCCGGTCCGCTTCAGGAGGTGCAGATCGCCTTCACGGTTCCGGCCGAAACGATGATCGTAACCGATCACCACGGCATGTATACCAATGCCGCCCACGAGCACATCACGCACGTAGTCGAGCGCATGCATTCGCGAGAACTGGCGGGAGAAGGGGATCACCAACAGGTGGTCGAGTCCGGCCGCCTCCAACAACGCGATCTTCTCTTGCTGGGTGTTCAACAGTTTCAGGTCGTTGTCCGTAGGGAACAGTACCATGCGCGGATGAGGGTGAAAGGTGAAGAGCACGCTTTCGCCATGTTCCTTGCGGGAACGATCGATCAACCGCTCCAGGATCGCGAGGTGGCCTTTATGCACTCCATCGAACGTACCGGTGGTAAGCACCGGACGTTGGACGGACCGTAGGGAAGCGATATCGGTATGGACGATCATGAGCGGGACAAAGGTGGGGACCACGTTCGTTCGAGCGGAACGGCCTTTTTGGAAAGTGGTCGAACGCGGGATCAGTTGTAGATCCGCAGCGTGGTGCCGTTGAACGTGGTATTGTAACGCTGCAGACCCAAGGCCGCGGGCCCTTCCACAACGCTGCCATCCGTCACCAGAAAGCGGGACCCGCAACAGGCCGTATCAGTGGCGATGATCTCCGAATCATCAACGAACACGCGACAGAGCTCGGCGGTGCGGTACGGGCAATGCCGGTCCATGGCCACGAATTCATCGATCCCTGAACGATAGACGATCAAGCCCATGGAGCCACCGGAGAGATAGATCCATCCACCGGGAACCGCAATATCCGCGTAGCTTGGATTGTTCACGTTGATGCTGATGTCCAAAGGGGAGAGTGGAACCCCGGAAGGGCGTTCCTTCTTGCACGATGTGCAGAAACACAAGAGCGTGCAGCTGAGCAGGATGCCTATGGTGCGTGCGGTGCGCATTGCCGAAGTGGAACGCAGGATACAAAGGTATGGTACATGGCAAGGAGCGCCGTTCGCAAGGATGTAGCTTTGTGGCATGCCGAAGCGCTTCCTTGTCCCTGTCCTATTGCTGCTCGCATTGACCGCCGCTCCGGTATCGGCTGCTGCGCAGGATGGGGGCATCTCACGGAAGAAGCAGGAGAAGTTGTTGGAGAAGAAGGCCAAGGAGGACAAGAAGGCCAAAGCGAAGAAGGAGAAATTCGATCGGAAGCGACACCTTTCATTGCAGGACAAAGCCACGCGGAAGCGATTGAAGCGTCACAATAAACGCGCGGATCGCAACGGATCGAACACGCACAAGGACGGTTTCTTCCGCAGGATGTTCGGATCGTGATCCGGTCCACCGCTGCAATACCGGCATCGACCTTTGCTCGTTCTCGGGAACCAGGATGCACCCTTGTGCCGATATCTTTCGGGCAAGATGGACCACTACCCGCATCACGCCTTGCAGCCACGATCTCGCAAATCTTGGGTTCCTGTGACCGGACCTTTTCCTTCAACAATGTTCGTCGTATTCGCGGAGCGTGGATGTTTCTATATTAGCGCCCCCTCGTTGCCCTGTTACGCTGAACGCAAAACCTACCGTTGATGTTGAGAAGGTTATTCTCCTCGATCGCCCTTTCCTTTTTCGCCATCGCCGCCGTGAATGCCCAAGTGGGTGCCGGCAGCCTGAAAGGCAAGATCACCGATAAGAAGAGCGGCGAACCGCTCCCCTTCGTGAACGTGGTGGTCGAGAACCGAGGCACCCAGGTCTCTGGCGGTGCCACGGATTTCGACGGCGAATACTTCATCAAGCCCCTTGACCCGGGTACCTATGATGTCGTGGTGAGCTACGTGGGCTACCAACCATACAAACAGACCGGTGTGGTGGTGAACAGCAACAAGATCACCTTCTTGGATATCGGCTTGAACGCGGGTATCGAGTTGACCGAGTTCGAGGTGGTCCAGTACACCGTTCCCCTCATCGATCGGGACGGTGGTGCTTCCGGAGGAACAGTGACGCGCGAGGACATTGCGAAAATGCCGGGTCGTTCCGCAGCTTCCATCGCCACCACGGTGGCTGGTGCCAGTACGGCTGGAACCGGAGGTGGCATCAGCATACGTGGATCACGTAGCGAGAATACCTACTATTACATTGACGGTGTAAAGGTGCCGGCCGGTGCGGGTACAGGACTGCCGAAGAGCGCGATCGAGGAAGTGCAGGTGATAACCGGTGGTGTACCGGCCAACTACGGTGACGTGACCGGTGGTCTGGTGAACATCACCACCCGTGGTCCGAGCCGCAGTTTCTTCGGTGGCGTGGAGTATCTGACCTCCGGGTTCAAGACTGGAGAGGATATCACCCAGGTATATGGCTTGGACAAATACGCCTTCAATCAGGTGGAAGCGAGCCTCAGTGGTCCGCTTTTATTCAGGAAGGACAGCTTGGGGAACAAGACCAATCCCTTGTTGGGCTTCTTCGTGTCCGGGCAGTTCACCAATGTGGTGGACGGGTCTCCCAGTTACTTGGGTGACCTCCGTGTTCGTTCCGATGTCCGCGACCAATTGCTTGCTACGCCTGCCGTGCTCCGCCCGAGCGGTACGAGCGATTTCATTCTTGCATACAGCAGTGATTACTTACGTACTTCGGACATTGAGCAGTTGGACACACGCCAGAACGCCGGAAGAACGAGCTATTTGGCATCCGGCAAGATCGATATCGCCACCACTCCGAATGTGACCTTGACCCTCGGTGGATCGGTCGATTATGACAACCGGCAGAATTGGAACAGGAACAATTCCTTGCTCAATGCGGACAACAACTATCGGTTCAAGGAGTCCACTTGGCGTACCTATGTGAAGTTCACACAACGCTTCACGAACCGAACGCAAGAGGAGGAGAAGAAGGCCACGATCCAGAATGCTTTCTACACCTTGCAGTTGGATTACTCACAGTACTCGAGCGAGGTACGCGACTTCGAGCACGGAGAGCGGCTTTTCGACTATGGCTACGTTGGGAAGTTCGAGACCTTCCGCGGGGCCCAGTTCGAACTTCGCCAGAACCAATGGGCGCAGATCGGTGAACAGGACACCTTGGTACGCTTCACACCCGGCACGCAGAACCCGGACCTGGCTTCGATCAATACCTTCTACTTCAACAACCTCCCGCAGGAAACGTTCCCGATAGCGCAGCTCTTCGGCGCACCTTCCGGTTCCGATCCGAACTACCAAGGCTTCCGACAGAACCTGATCGAGACACAATCACGAGGAGTGCTGTGGAATGGCGAGCGCCCACGTTCCTTGTACAACCTTTGGAACAACATCGGCTTCATTGACGACCCGAACGGCGCGGAATACAGGAACCGCCTGAACGATCAGATCCGCTTCAGCGCATCGGGTAGTGCCGACATCGGAGCGCATGCGGTATCCGTTGGTGTGGAGTATGAACAATACACCCAGCGACAGTACGACCTTGCGCCGATCGGCCTTTGGACCCGGGCACGTTCGCTCACCAACTTCCATATCCGCGAGTGGCAGGACACCGACCCGACGGACGTTGTGCAGCTCCCGGGCAGCACCTTGCCGTTCGTTTACTACTCGCGCATTTACGGGGCTGGTCAGACAACATTCGATCGCAACCTGCGCTCGGCCTTGGGTCTTGATCCCAATGGACTCGACTTCATCGATGTGGACGCCATCGATCCGGGGGTGTATTCGCTCGGTATGTTCTCACCGGATGAATTGCTGAACAACGGTAACAACCTCGTGAACTACGTGGGGTACGATTTCCTCGGTAACCGCTTGACGAGCAAGCCGAGCTTTGCTTCCTTCTTCGAGGCCACCGATGCGAACGGCAACGCCACGCGATTGCAAGCTCCCTTCGAGCCGATCTACATGGCCGGCTATGTGATGGACAAGTTCGCTTTCGACGATATCATCTTCAACGTGGGTGTGCGTGTTGATCGTTATGATGCCAACCAGAATGTGCTGAAGGACAAGTACCTCTGGCAGGAGGCCTACACCGCGGGCTCGGCCGTGGCGGACAATGGTATCCGGCAGCAGTTGGCGAACCGTCCAAGCAATATCGGGGATGATTTCGTGGTGTACGTTGACAACTACGCGGCACCGAACACGGTGAAGGGATACCGCGATGGTGATGTATGGTACGCCAGTGATGGTACGGAGTTGACCGATGGATCGTCCTTACAGGAGGCCGGTCAGATCCGCCCTTACCTGATCGAGCGTGGTGAGGGTGGTGATCTGCCCGGTTCCGATCTGAGCAAGGAAGCGTTCACCGATTATACCCCAGCGATCAATGTCATGCCTCGCGTGGCCTTCTCCTTCCCCATCTCGGATGAAGCCGTGTTCTTCGCCCACTATGACGTTCTGACCCAACGACCGAACTCCGGTCAATCGCGTCTGAACCTGGTGGACTATGCATACATCCAGAACAGTGGGAACATCCTTTCGAACCCCAACCTCAAGCCGACCAAGACGATCGACTACGAATTGGGTTTCCAACAGGTCTTGACCAAAGCTTCGTCGTTGAAGCTCTCGGTGTTCTACCGGGAATTGCGCGATCAGATCCAGATCCGCAACGTGGTGAACGCATGGCCGCGCGACTACCGTACCTATGATAACTTCGATTTCGGTACGGTTAAAGGGTTCACGGCCGCTTTCGACCTGCGGCGCACGGGCAACGTTTGGATGCGTGCCACCTACACCCTTCAGTTCGCTGACGGTACGGGTTCCGGTCCGAACACGGGGCTGAACCTGATCAACTCCGGCCAACCGAACCTGCGAACGATCAGCCCGCTCGACTTCGATCAACGCCACCGTTTCACCACCACCTTCGATTTCCGGTATGGTGGAGGCAAGGACTACAATGGCCCCATGCTGTTCGACTCACCGGTCTTCCAACGGACAGGTGTGAACGTGGTGGGGATCCTGGGAAGCGGTACACCCTACAGCCGCAGCAGCCAAGTTGTGAGTGAAGGGACAGGGGCGAACAACTATCTCTTGGACGGGTCCTTGAACGGTGCTCGCTTGCCTTGGCAGTTCACCACGGATATGCAGATCGACCGCGACATTCCCCTCACCTTCGGTAAGGGAGAAGGGGATAAGGTCAAGAGCGCGAACCTGAACATCTACCTGCTGATCACCAATGTGTTCAACACGGAGAACATCACGGGTGTTTATCGCTATACGGGTTCACCCAATAACGACGGATTCTTGGCCTCGGCACAGTCCCAAGCGCAGATCGTGGCACAGACCGACCCTGCTTCCTTCGCTGATCTCTACGCTTTGAAGGTGGACTCCCCCTTCAACTATGGCGCCCCTCGTACCATTCGACTGGGAGTTCGATTCGACTTCTGATGAACGCACAACGCAATACCATGAAAGGCATACAAAGAGCACTCCTGACCAGAACCTTCGCTCTGAGCCTCCTTGCGTCGATGGCCATCCCGGCCAGCGCCATGAAACCCAACCGCCCGCCCGGTTCCGGGCAGGCGCCCGTCCGACCGAAGGCCATGGCCTGTTCGCCGGCATCGGCCGTCACACAGATCGCGTTCAACAACGTGCGTGCGGTGATCGAGAACGGAGGTAACATGTGGACCCGTCGTGGAGGTAACAGCCGTTCGGGTTACGAGATCCCCAAGACCCCGGATTTCACTGGACCGAACGCGATCTACGCGGGTGGTCTGTGGATGGGCGGACTGAGCCCGGACAACCAGCTCAAATTGGCCGCCGTGCTGTTCCGTGCGGATGGGAATGACTTTTGGCCCGGCCCCTTGACCAATACGGGTGATGCTTCCGTGACCCAGGAAGTGTGTGACGAATACAACCAGTTCTGGGTGACCGAGCGGGCCCAAGTCGAGGCGCATATACAGTGGATCCAATGTCAGGAGGATCCCGATTGCGACCTGGAAGAGCTCTTCCCGAACGGCTATTCGGTCCCGACCTCCTTCGTGACATGGCCTGCCATCGGTAACGTGGATGCCGGCCAGGACCTATACCTCGCGCCATGGGTCGATTACGATGGCGACGGGAATTACGATCCGTTCGCGGGCGATCACCCGGATTACGGGTTCGATACCTCTGTGGAGGAGTGCAAGAATCGTCAGCGCGATGACCCGGTCAATCTGTTCGGTGACTACAACATCTTCTGGATCTTCAACGACAAGGGAGATGCCCACACCGAGTCCTTGGGTCAACCGATAGGTCTCGAAGTGCGTGCGCAGGCCTTCGCCTTCAGCTCGAACAACGAGATCAATAACATGACCTTCTATAATTACGTGGTCATCAACCAAGGCACGCAGACCCTGTTGAACACCTACTTCGGCAGCTTCATAGATCCCGATCTCGGCTGCTCCAATGACGACTTCGTTGGATGTGATGTTCAGCGTGGACTCGGGTTCGCCTATAACTGGGATGACAATGACGAGGCCTGCCTGGGCGCTCCGGGCTATGGTGCCCAACCACCTGCTATAGGTGTGGACTTCTTCGAGGGGCCGTACCAGGATGCGGATGGGGTGGATAACCCTGGCCCACAAACGAACATCGAGGTCTTCGATTGTGTCACCGCCCAACAGGAGAACGGTATCCCTTACAAGGGTATCGGTATCGGATACGGTGATGACTTCCCTGACAACGAGCGTTTCGGAATGCGCGCCTTCCTGTATTGGAACCGTGAAGGTTCAGCCAATACGAACGACCCGTCCACTGCGGCGCACTTCTATAATTACCTGCGCAGCGTCTGGAAGAACAACCTTCCAATGACCTGGGGAGGTTCGGGCTACAACGAAAGCCCGGGTGCCATCCAAACACGCTACATGTTCCCGTGGGACAGTGATCCGGTGGGTTGGGGTACCAACTGTGCACCTCAGCCGGACTGGAGGGAGAGCACACAAGCTCCGCAGGATCGCCGTTTCGTGCAGAGTGCCGGTCCGTTCACCTTGGAGCCCGGCGCGTACAACAACATCACCTTGGGTGTGGTCTACTCCCGTGCGGCCAATGGTGGTGCGACAGCGAGCGTGGGTACGCTGAAGATAGCGGATGATAAGGCGCAGGCCTTGTTCGACAACTGCTTCAAGATCCTCGACGGACCGGACGCACCGGACCTGACCATCCAAGAGCTTGACCGCGAGCTGATCATCTATTTCGATAATCCTCAAGGTAGCAACAACCGCGTGCAACAACCATTGGACTACGTGGAGCTCGATCCGATCATCCCCGAACTGGACCCCGATGGCAATCCCTACGATCGCGAATACCGCTTCCAAGGTTATTTGTTGTACCAGTTGGCGAACTCCGAGGTCAGTGTGGCCGATCTGGGTAACATCGATCTCGCCCGCCTGGTCTATCAAGGGGATATCGAGGACGATATCTCACAGATCATCAACTACCCTTACAGCGATGTGCTCGGCCAACCCGTGCCGACGGAAATGGTGAATGGTGCCAATGAGGGTGTGGTGAGTTCGTTGCAGGTCCTTGAGGACAAGTTCGCCCAGAGCGATCCCCGCTTGGTGAACTTCAAGTCCTACTACTACTTGGCGATCGCATACGGTTACAACAACTTCGAGGATTATGATCCCGTGCAGCTTACAGGCCAGCCCTTCCCGTTCGTGGCCAGTCGTAAAGGAGCGTTCGGTGCGATCCGTAAGTACACGGGTATTCCGCATCCCCCCGCACCGGAAACCAATGGCACGGTGCAGAATGCGAACTATGGTGATCGTCTGCAGGTGACACGCTTGGAAGGCACTGGCAATGGTGGGCTCGTTACGGAGTTGACCCCGCAAACGGAGACCGCGATCCTGAGCAGTGGGATCAACAGGAAGGATGAGATCACGTACGTGACCGGTGCCGGACCGATCGACGTCAAGGTGGTTGACCCACTGAAGGTCCCGAATGCCGAATTCGAGTTGGCGTTCATGGACAGCATCACACCGAACGATCTTACCGATGCCTATTGGGTGATCCGTAACCTGACCACGGGTGAAGAGGTGTCCAGTGAAAAGACGATCAGCACGCCATTCGAGCAGTTGCTGCCGCAATGGGGCATCAGCGTGAGCATCGTGCAAGGCGAGTACAACGGGGATTATGCCGCACCTGTGGCTGAGGGCTCCTTGGTCTTCTCCGATCCCGGTCGGGCCTGGTTGACCGGGATCCCGGATACGGATGGAGAGGTGGTACAGAACTGGATCCGCTCCGGAACATACACCAGTGCGGACTTCCCGATCTGGAACGACCGCACCTACGATCCCGATGGGACCTATGAGACCATCCTGGGTGGAACATGGTGCCCCTGGCCTTTGGCCGGTCAAGCCGAGTTCCAAGGCGGAACACCTTCCGAAGGCAATGCGGCCACGCCGCACTCCTCCATGTCCTTGAGCACCCTGAAGGATGTGCCGAGCGTACAGGTGTTCATCACTGCTGATAAGAGCAAGTGGTCGCGTTCGCCGGTATTCGAGCAGGAGCAGAACTCGGCACTTTCCGAGGGTGGAGCACTCCGGATGGGATTGCGCGCATCGCCGAGTGTGGATAAGGAAGGCCGCAAGTCCGGTACGCCGGGCTGCAATGAGAGCGAAGCCACCTTGGACGGTGCCCAGCCTACTGGTATGGGTTGGTTCCCGGGTTACGCAATAGACATCGGCACTGGCGAGCGTTTGAACATCGGTTTCGGTGAGAACAGCTTCTGGGGTGGCGGCATCGGTCGCGACATGATCTGGAACCCTTCGCCGGAGTTGTATACGGACCAAGGCGAACCCTACTTTGGTGGTTGTCATTGGATCTATGTGTTCAAGAACGACCGACGTGTCTTGAACAACGCAGACCGCGTTCCGTACTACGACGAGGGACGCTACATCCACACCACGTTGCAGTCCACCGGATCGCAGCAACGCCTGAAGGTCTTGCGAGGCATCGGTTGGGTGGGAAGTGCGATGGGCATCGAGGGTACGGAATTGCTCGCTACCGATGTTCGCATCAGGCTGAACGTGACCAAGAAGTATGTGCCATACGTCACCTATCCTGGCGACCTTGATCCCATCATCGACCCCACACAGAACAATGGACTGCCATTGTACACCTTCGGTACGGCCGGCTTTGCCACGGAGAACAACGTAGCCTCCACCGCGAAGAGCGCGCTGGACCTGATCAACGTGGTGCCCAATCCGTACTACGCGTTCAGTGGTTACGAGACCTCCCGGTTGGACAACCGGATCAAATTCATCAACCTGCCCCAGTCCTGTACCATTACGATCTTCAACGTCAGCGGCACCTTGGTGCGGAAGTTCAAGAAGGACAACTCCCTGACCTATCTGGATTGGGACCTCAAGAACGCAAACAACATCCCGATCGCCGGTGGCGTGTACATCTGCCATGTGGAAGTACCCGGGGTGGGTGAAAAAGTGATCAAGTGGTTCGGTGCTTTGCGCCCGATAGACCTACAGAATTTCTAAGCCGACGCAGGTACACAAGACCAATCGATATGATGCGAACGATGGAACGGAAAGCGATGTTGGCGGCAGCGATATTGGCGCTTGCCTCAAGCCCTGTCATGGCCGGTAATCCGGACCGTGCCGGCTCGGCCGGTGCCACACAATTGCTCATCAATCCTTGGGCACGTTCCTCGGGCTGGGGCTTGGCCAACTCCGCATCGGTGCGTGGTGTGGAGGCCATGTTCGGCAACATCGCCGGGTTGGCGCAGGTGAACAAGACCGAGGTCTTGTTCGCCAACACCCAATGGCTCAGTGGTTCGGGAACCACGATCAATAGCATCGGCTTCGGTCAGAAGATGGGTGCCTCGGGTGTCTTGGGTATTTCAGCCACCATGATCGGCTTCGGAGATCTGCAGGTAACCACGGTGGATGATCCATCCGGTGGTCTGGGAACATTCAGTCCGAACATGGCAAACATCGGATTGTCCTACGCGAAGAGCTTTTCGAACAGCATCCACGGTGGATTCCTCGTGCGCATGGTGTCCGAGTCGATCGCCAACGTACGCACATCAGGAGTTTGTTTCGATGCGGGCATCCACTATGTCACCGGTCCGCAGGACAACGTGCACTTCGGCATCGCGTTGAAGAACGTGGGACCAGCGATGGCCTTCTCCGGTGATGGCCTTTCCGTACAAGGCTTCTTGGTGAACGGTAGTGATCAGCTAACCTTGGAGCAGCGTTCGGCGAATTTCGAGATCCCTTCCCTCCTCAACATCGGTGCATCCTATGATTGGCATGTGAACGAAATGCATCGCGTGAGCTTTGCGGGTACGTTCATTTCCAATTCCTTCACCAACGACCAAGGAGCGATCGGGGTGGAATATGCATTCCGGAAGATGGTGCACCTGCGCGGAGGATACACGTACGAGGCGGATATCACCAGCCAAGAGGACCGTACCACGGTATATACCGGACCCACTGCGGGACTGAGCGTTGACCTGCCGTTTGGTGAGGAAAAGAAATCGGCCATTGCGATCGATTACTCCTACCGTGCCACGAACCCCTTCGATGGGATCCACAGTGTGGGTGTGCGCATCAGTCTTTGATCCGTCCATATTACCTTTGGGAAGAGGGCCTCTTGGGGTCCTCTTTCGTTCTATACCACCTATCCGAACGCCATGAGCACGACAGCCTATTACACCGAGGAAGGCCTGCGAAAGCTGCAGGAGGAACTGCATCATCTGCGTACCGTGGAGCGCCCGCATATCAGCCAGCAGATCGCGGATGCACGCGACAAGGGTGACCTTAGCGAGAATGCGGAGTACCACGCCGCGAAGGAGGATCAGGGACTTCTCGAGGCGCGCATTGCCAAAATGGAGGCGATCGTGGCCAGTGCACGGGTGATCGACTCCGAACAACTGGACACGAGCAAGGCCTATATCCATTCCACGGTGAAGGTCAGGCAAGAGGGCAGCGGAGTTGAACGATCCTTTACACTGGTGGCGGAAAGTGAATCGGATATCAAGACGGGAAAGATCAGCGTGTCATCGCCCATCGGCAAAGGGCTGTTGGGGCGGTCCGTAGGTGAGGTGGCAGAGGTTTCCACCCCGGCTGGGACCACCAAGTTCAAGGTCTTGGAGATCACACGTTAGCCATGGCCAGCATCTTCACCCGCATCGTCAAGGGCGAGATCCCGTGCCATCGGATCGCGGAGGACGACCGGTACTTGGCCTTTTTGGACATCAACCCCTTGAAACCGGGACACACCCTGGTGATACCCAAAACAGAGGTCGATCAACTCTTCGATCTGGACGATCGGACCTTGGGTGGTATCATGCCTTTCGCAAAGGAAGTGGCTCGGAAGATCAAAGCGGTCGTGCCGTGCGCACGCATCGGTGTTACGGTGATCGGCTTGGAAGTGCCACACGCGCACATACACCTCATTCCGATCGACGGCATGCACGACATGGAGTTCAGTCGTGCGAAATTGAAAATGGACGCAACGGAGTTGAGCGCCTTGGCCGATCTTATCCGGCAGGCGTGATTCAACTGGTGCGATCCGGGTTGTTGCGGACGAACGCGGCCCAATCCGTTCCTCCCTTACGGCTAGTGACCTGCGCGCCGCGACCGGTATTGGCGAAGTGATGGCAAACGGCCACCGCCACTGCATCCGTTGCATCGGTACTGGCCGGCAATTCCGAAAGCCGAAGGATGCTCAAGAGCATGGCCGCCACCTGTTCTTTGGCAGCATTCCCATTTCCGGTCACGCTCTGTTTGATGCGTTTCGGGGCGTATTCGACCACGCTCAGGTCGCGCTGAAGAGCGGCTGCAATGGCAACCCCTTGGGCGCGACCCAGCTTAAGCATGCTTTGGACGTTCTTTCCGAAGAACTGCGCTTCAATGGCCAATTCATCCGGCAAATGCCGGTCGATTATGGCCATCGTACCGCGAAAGATGGCGCGAAGCTTCAGCGTATGATCATCGCCTCTCGGAAATCGGATGGCACCAGCCTCCAGCAAGCGGATCCGGCTCCCTTCCGCAGCAAGCACTCCGAAGCCCATTACCGTGGTCCCAGGGTCAATGCCGAGTATGATACGCTCGGTCAAAGCAGGCCTACTTTTGGGCACAGCCCCGTCTTGGGTATGTGTCATGTCAGTAGGTCGCGTCTTGCTCATTGTGTTCCGCTGGGGGATCTTCCTGTTGGCGTGCGCCTTCCTGGTATCCAGGTTCCAAGGCCCTAAAGGTATTCTCACTGCTGGAGTCATTGAGGAACTGCTTTCACGTTCGGACCTCACCCCATTGTTCATGGGCGTTTTCGCGTTGATGATGCTGAACTGGGGTATCGAGGCAGCGAAATGGCGCGTGCTGATCCGCCCTGTGGAGAGCGTGAGGCCACTTCGGAGCTTCGTTGCCACGATCGCGGGCACGAGCGTGGGCCTGGTGAGCGTGAACCGGACAGGCGAGCTCATAGGGCGGGTGCTGTTCCTGAAGCCTGAGAACAGGGTCCGGGGAGGCTTTGCGACCGCGTTGGGCAGTATCGCCCAGTTCGTGGTGACCTTGGTCCTCGGAGGTCTGGGCATGATGGGCCTCGTGGTCTCGGGTCACCCGTTGCCTTGGCCAGGAGGTTGGCTCACGTGGGTCATCGTTTCGCTTACGGCCCTTAGCGCCTTGGTCGCGTTGCTGTTCTATCTGCACCCGGCCTTGCTGCGGCAACTATTGATGCATCTGCCTTTCCTGAGCAGGCTGGAGCGAGCATCCAGCGTCCTGGGCTCCCACAAGGATCACGCGTTGGTCGCGGTATTGCTCCTCAGCGGGTTACGCTATTTCGTGTTCACCGGGCAGTTCGTCATTCTTTTGTCGGCTTTCGATGGTGGCGTTCCGATCACCGCAGCGTTACTTGGGGTTCCGATGATGTACCTGATCGCGACGTTGATCCCAACGGTCATGCTCACTGAGCTCGGTGTCCGCGGCTCCGTCGCCGTCGCGGTCTTCGGTCCACTGGGAGGCGCCGATAGCGCGGTATTGTTGGCCACCACTTGTTTGTGGACGATCAACGTGGCCTTTCCGGCCTGCGTCGGTAGTGTCATCCTGCTCTTGGCCCGCATCCGCACTAGAGCTTCAGGATGAGCGCGGTGGCACTTTCCATTCTGGCCGTGTTCGTCGGATGCCTGTTATTCGCCCTTGTTCTGGGGTCATGGACCGAGCGCATCCGTTCCGCGACCGAGCCCATGAACAGATCGGTGAGCGAAAGCCGCAATGGTCGAGTGAGCCACGTTGTGGCATCGCGGAACGCTGAAGCCACGCTGGTGCCCTTGTTGCAGGATCTACATGCGCAGGACTGGCCGAAGGAACTGATCGAGGTGATCGTTGTGGATGACGCAAGTTCGGACGGAACGGGGGATATCGTTCGGTCGATGCAACGCACATGGCCGCAACTTCACCTTTGCAGGAACGTCGGGGAAGGGAAGAAAGCGGCGATCACCACTGGAGTGAACGTGGCTTCAGGTGAATTCGTGGTACTGACCGATGCGGATGCGCGCTGTGGACGGAAGCGGACAACCTTGATCATGGAGCACATGGAAGCGGAGGGATCGGACCTTCTGATCCTGCCCGTGCATACCATGGCCGGCGTAGGAGCGCTGGGGCGGTTACAGGAAGAGGAGCAGGCCGGACTGCTTGGTATGGCTGCAGGCGAAGCACTCTTGGGAAGGCCGATGTTGGCCAATGGAGCGAACATGGCGTTCAGGAAGAGCGCCTTCGGAGCGGTAGGGGAATTCAAGGGAGACAAGCTTGCCAGCGGTGACGATGTGTTCCTGGTCCAACGCATGCGTGAAGCGGGCAGGCGGATCGGGTGCCTGATGGATCCGAGGGTGACCGTGGTGGTTCAAGCTGAGCGGACCTGTAAAGGCTTCCTGGCGCAACGTCTGCGATGGGCGGGTAAGATGCGCAGCGTGCGCGGCCTCGGGCCATGGGTCGGCTTGTGGGGCGTGATCCTGCCCTGGCTGCTGGTGTGGAGGACCTGTACCATTCGGCTCCTTGATCTCCCCAAGGGTTTCGGCCCGGAAATGATCAGCCTTCTTGCCCTTTCGTGGATCCTTTGGCTTGTGCCCGTGCTGATGCTCGTTCGTCAGGTGCGCTCATTCCTCGGCCTCTCCAACGCTTGGCCGATCTCCGCATTCGCCTACCTCGCGTTCTGCATCTATTCACCGCTCATCGCACTGCTGGCGTTGGTGGTGCGGCCGCGATGGAAGGGGCGTAGGATCAGTTGAACAAGGTCAGAACGGCAAGTCGTCCTCATCACCACCTACGGCTGGCATATCAGCTGCGGTAGGGGCTGGTACGGAGCGTACGCCGGCAGGAGCGGCCTCGGCCCCTGTTCGTTCGATCCGGTTGCCTGCGAGGCTCAGGAAATACTTGGTGACCCCATCACGACCGGTCCATTCCCGACCGTTCACGAAGCAGGTAACGGTCACTTCCTCACCGTCCTTGAAACCGTCCAACAACCCGCAACGGTCCTGCGTGAATTCAACAGGAATGTACTGCGAGCGCTGCCCACTGGGCTCCGTGATGATGAGTTCGCGCTTGCGGAACTTGTCGCTCACGTCCTGGATCTTGCCGATCTGCTTGATGGTTCCGGTGATGGATACTTGTGCCATGGTGACTGGGAGTTGTTGTTTGTATGGGGCCTGGTTCGCTGAGGCCTATCGTTCGTTGAAAGCGAGCAAGGTCATCCACGCTTCTTCCACGCGGTCCTGGTCCAACAGGGTCTTTGCATGGCGATGAAGCGCCTCCAATAGCGCGCTAGGTCGTTCTTGAAGGGTGATGAAGGTATCGCTCAATTCCGTGAGCTTGTATTCGTTCACAGCGGTCTCGTCCGGGATGGCGAGGATCCCACCAAGCTTGCCAAGGTCGTTCCCGCTGAGTATGGTGCTTTCGATCGTGCCCTTTGGAAGGGCATCCACCCCCACACCGAGTTTGGTGCTGGGCTGTGCCAGCTCGAACAGGGCATCGCCATGGGCTCGCACGTAGAAGTTGCCCCCCATGCGACCCACGAGATCCATCTTCCGTTGGTCCAATTTGCCACGCTCATCAAGCATATCCTCGTCGACATGGATCATCACCACTTCGCACAGGATCAGGTTGCCGGCCCCACCACCTTCACCGGTTTCGATCACCTGCTTCACAATGCATTCGAATTGCACCGGGCTCTCCTTCACTCGGAACGGTCGGACCTTTTTCGATGGGACGGCCGTGAATCCTGATTTCTCGAATTCATTCACCCCTTCTGGATACTCGGTACTGGCCAATGATGTCTGCTGCACCATGGAATAGGTCACCACATTGATCACCACTTCCGGTACGGCCTTCACATTGTGGTAGCTGTGCTTTGTGGTGTTGTCCCGACCACGTCGCGCCGGACTGAAGATCAGGAGCGGAGGGTTCGCACCGAACACGTTGAAGAAACTGAAGGGGCTCAGGTTCGGTCGTCCTTGGGCATCGATCGTACTTGCGAAGGCGACCGGCCTGGGGCCCACCGCGCCGACCAGATAGCCGTGCAGCTCCGGAATGCTCAATTGGGTGGGGTCGACCTGTTTCATGGTCCTGTACCGGTGTGGCGTGCCGCGAAGGTAATGGGGCCATCGCAACCGTCTTGGGTTGAAGGTCCAAGGTTTATCTTTGCAGCCCTTTTCAAGCACGGACGTGGCGGAATTGGTAGACGCGCCAGACTTAGGATCTGGTACCGTGAGGTGTGGGGGTTCGAGTCCCCCCGTCCGTACTGGGTTCCGTTGAAGCAACGGCGACCCGTCATCCTGAACGACCTGAACACGTCGGCATCGCGCTGGCGAATGCTAGAAGCCCCATGAACATCGAACGCGAAGAGACCGGTACGCTTACCGCCACCTTGAAAGTGAAATTGACCCCCGAGGACTACGGTCCCGGAGTTGAGAAGGCCCTGAAGGAGCAACGTAGGACCGCTGTGCTCCCGGGTTTCCGGCCAGGGCAGGTACCCATGACCATCATCAAGAGGAAGGTAGGAAAGGCTGTTCTGGTGAACGAGGTTGAACGGCTGATCGACGCCAACCTGAAGGACTACCTGCAGAGCAACGCGATCAAAGTGCTTGGGCAGCCATTGCCGAAGAATGAGAACATCGAAGAGAACGATTGGGACACCCCCGGCGATCTCACATTCGCCTATGAGCTGGGCATGGCGCCATCCTTCGAGATCGACCTGAGCAGCAAGCTCGGGGTGGCCTACCCCTTGGTCGACGTGAACGATGAGCTGGTGCAGAAGGAGATCACCGATATGCAGCGCCGCTTCGGTAGCGTTGAGGATGCCGGGATCAGTGGCGACAAGGACATGCTGCTCGGTGATATGATCGAGTTGAACGAAGACGGATCCATCAAGGAGGGAGGGGTCATGAACCGTGCGACGATGAGCCTGGAATACATCGAGGATGCAGCCACCCGTGCCTCATTGACGGGAAAGGCTCCGAATGACGAGGTGACCGTTGATCCACGCAAGGTGAGCCGGGACCAGGATGATCTGGTGCGTATGCTCGGTGTGGAGGTGGGTCAATTGGCGGGACTGAGCGAGGTGTTCATGTTCCGCGTGGCTGAAGTGAAGCGTATGAAGCCGGTCGAGTTGGGCCAGGACCTGTACGATCGGGTATATGGTAAGGATGCGGTACAGGATGAGTCCGCATTCCGGGCAAAGGTGAAGGAAGGTCTCGAGAACATGTTCCGCCGTGATAGCGATCGGGTGTTCAAGCGTGAAGTGATGAAGAAGCTCCACGAAACCACGCGCTTCGAGTTGCCGGATAGCTTCCTGAAGCGTTGGATCCGCGAGACCAGTGAAAACCCGGTCACGCCGGAGCAGATCGAAGAGAACTATTCAGGGTATTCGGAAGGACTGAAGCGTCAGCTCTTGGAAGAACGCGTGATCGAAAAGTATGGCTTGGAGGCGAAGGGAGAGGAAATGGACGCCTTCGCCAAACGCTACGTTTCGGACCAGTTCATGCAATATGGGATGCCGGCGCCCGAAGGGGAGCAGCTTCAGGCCATGGCCGGCCGGATACTCGGGGACCGGGAGCAGATCGGCAAGATCCGCAGCACCATTGTGGAGCAAAAGCTCATTGCCCACTTCAAGGCCCTTTTGGAGCCCAAGGAGAACAAAGTGAGCTATGACGCGTTCGTAACCTTGGCCCGGACGGCTTGAGGCGATCCGTGACCTGCCCGTTCTTTACCACAACAAAGCACAGACGATGTTCCCACCAGATGAATTCCAGAAGTACGCGGTGAAGCACCGCGGTATCAGCAGTACCACCCTCAACAGCTATGTCAATGCAGGCATCAGCTCCTCCCTCACACCATACATCCTTGAGGAGCGCCAGCTGAACGTGCAGGCCATGGATGTCTTCAGCCGCTTGATGATGGATCGTATCATCTTCCTTGGTACGGGCATCAACGACCAGGTCGCCAATGTGATCCAAGCCCAGCTGTTGTTCTTGGAAAGTGTGGATTCCAAGAAGGACATCCAGATCTACATGAACTCACCGGGTGGTAGCGTATACGCTGGTCTCGGGATCTATGACACCATGCAGTACATCAACCCGGATGTGGCCACCATCTGTACGGGAATGGCCGCCAGTATGGGGGCCGTTTTGTTGTGTGCCGGCACCAAAGGGAAGCGCAGTGCGTTGAAGCATGCCCGTGTGATGATCCATCAACCCATGGGCGGTGCCGAGGGACAGGCCAGCGACATGGAGATAACCGTGCGCGAGATCCAAAAGCTGAAGAAGGAACTGTACGAGATCATTGCGAACCACAGTGGTCAGGCCTTTGAGAAAGTGGAAAAGGACAGCGATCGTGACCATTGGATGGTGGCCGAAGAGGCCAAGGCCTATGGCATGATCGACGAGTTGCTCGTGCGGAACACGAAATAGGGACGCCCCGGACGGGACCCTTTATTCAAGACTTAATCCACTGGTCTTCAGTGGAAAGCGAAGGCCGGCCGGGTGCTCCTCCGGCCTTCGCCGTATCTTGCGAAGCTGTGGGTACGTATTGAACCCTCGAATACCGAGAAATGGAGAAGAAAGAGATCAAGTGCTCGTTCTGTGGCCGTGACAAGCAGGACACCAATGTGCTCATCGCTGGCATCACCGGGCACATTTGCGATAGCTGCATCACGCAAGCGCAGAACATCATCGCGGAGGAGTTGAGCCAGCGCTCGCGCACGGAGATGGAGGGGAATCTCATCCTGCAGCGACCATCGGACATCAAACGATTCCTGGATGAATATGTCATCGGCCAAGAGGATGCTAAGAAGGTGTTGAGCGTGGCCGTGTACAACCATTACAAGCGACTCCTTCAGAAACCCGTGAACACGGCGGACGATGTCGAGATCGAAAAGAGCAACATCATCCTGGTGGGCGAGACCGGCAGTGGTAAGACCCTGCTAGCCAAGACGATCGCTCGAATGTTGAACGTGCCGTTCGCAATAGCCGATGCCACCGTTCTCACGGAAGCCGGCTATGTGGGGGAGGACGTGGAGAGCATCCTGAGCAGGCTGCTTCAGGCAGCGGATTATGACGTAAGCAAGGCGGAACGTGGTATCGTGTTCATCGACGAGATCGATAAGATCAGCCGCAAGAGCGATACGCCGAGCATCACGAGGGACGTGAGCGGGGAAGGGGTTCAACAGGCATTGTTGAAGTTGCTGGAAGGAAGCACGGTGAGCGTTCCTCCTCAAGGCGGTCGGAAGCACCCGGAGCAGAAGTTGATCCAGGTGGAGACCAAGAACATCCTGTTCATTTGCGGTGGGGCATTCGATGGCATCCAGAAGATCATCGCCCGCCGGGTGAAGAGCAGTGCAGTGGGGTACAGTGCGAGCAAGGAACAGCGCGTCAATGACGAGCATCTCCTGCAGTATGTGGGCCCTACCGACCTACGCAGCTTCGGTCTCATCCCCGAGTTGATCGGTCGCTTTCCAGTACTCACGTACCTGGATCCACTGGACCGCGAAAGTCTGCGGCGCATCCTCACCGAACCGAAGAACGCGCTGATCAAGCAGTACATCAAGCTGTTCGAAATGGACAAGGTCAAGCTTACATTCGATAAGAAGGTCTTGGACTTCATTGTGGAAAAGGCCATGGACTACCGCTTGGGTGCACGGGGGCTACGTAGCATTTGCGAGGCCATCATGACCGATGCGATGTATGAGATGCCGGGAGCACAGGAGCGTCCGACCGAGTTGCGTGTTACGCTCAGCTATGCGCGGGAAAAGTTCGATCGTTCACGATTGAGCAACCTCAAGGTCGCTTGACCCCTTTTCCCGGGTGTTACCTTCGTGCTCCCTCACGAACCACAGCGCGGTCCGATCGTGCTTAATATCCCTATTCCATGAAAACGTTATTCCTCTCTTTCGCCGCTCTTTGTAGCGTTGCCCTTCAAGCCCAAGAACTGCCACAGCCCAGCCCCAAAGGGAAGGTTGGGCAGGTGGTCGGTCTTACCGATATCGAAGTGGAGTATTCCCGTCCAAGTGTCAAAGGGCGCACCATTTTCGGAGAACTCGTCCCTTATGGCAAAGTCTGGCGAACTGGTGCCAATAAAGCCACGATCTTCGAGACGGATGGCCCAGTGATCTTCGCAGGTGAGAAGGTCGAGGCCGGCGCGTATTCACTGTTCACCATTCCGAACGAAGGTGCTTGGGTGATCATTTTGAACAAGAACACTGAACTTTGGGGTGAAGGAGACCGCAAAGAGGAAGAGGACGTGCTGCAGGTGAAAGTGGAGTCCATGAAGTGCGAGAGCACGGAGACCTTCACCGTCGAATTCGCTGATGTGAAGGACGATAAAGCGAACATGGTACTGCGATGGGCGAATACCATGGTGAACATACCCTTGGAGGCCGACGCGACCGAACAGGGCATCGCGAACATCAAGGAAGCCTTGGCCAAGCCGGACGTGAAAGCGGGCGGGTACAATGGTGCAGCGCGTTTCTCCCTGGACCGCAACGTGATGACGAAGGAGGCTCTGGAGTGGGCCACGAAGAGCGTGTCCATGGACAAGAAGTACTGGAACCTGCACACTTTGGCACGTGCGCAAGCCGCCAATGGCCTGACCAAGGAAGCGATAGCCACTGCAAATGAGAGCATGAAGATGGCCCAGGAGGCTGACGCCGGATCGTACGTGACGATGAACCGCGACCGCATCGCCGAATGGACCAAAGCGGGCAAATGACCCGACCCGAGTATTGATCTTGGAACGCCCTCTTCGGAGGGCGATCCCATTTCATAGCCCCGAGCTCAGGAATCCCCCATCGGCCACTACGCATTGCCCGGTAACGAAGGAGGCCTTGTCCATGGCAAGGAAGGCAATGGCTGCTGCGATCTCCTTTGGCTCCCCCACCCGGCCCATCGGTGTGCGTTCAAGGATCCTGGCCAAGCGACCGGGGTTGTTGATCACCGGCTCTGCAAGTGGCGTTCGGATGTACCAAGGAGCCACGGCATTCACACGGATACCATGTGATGCCCACTCAACCGCCAACACCCGGGTGAATTGTTCCAACCCCGCCTTGCTCACCGCATAGGCAGCACCACTACCTACGTCCACCCGAGCAGCGACGCTGCTCACGTTCACCACCGCTGAACGATTCCCTTTTTTCAGGTATGGGAACAGGGCACGGCACAGCTCCATGGGTGCGTGCAGGTTCGTTGCGAATACAGCTGCGGATTCCTCGTCGGACATCTCGATCCACGTCTTGCGGATGTTCGTGCCGACATTGTTCACAAGGATGTCCCAGACCACCCCATTCGGCAGCTACACCATCGATCACTTGTTGCCGACCATCAGGGTCGGAGATATCGGCGGTCATGCATCGCGGGTCTTCAGATCCATTCCGCTCCACGTAGCGGACATCGGCTCCCAAGGACGTGAATTCGGCCACTGTGGCGGCCCCGATCCCTTTGGATCCTCCGGTGATCAGTGCGCGTTTACCGAGCAGGTTCCATTGGCTCATCCCGAAAGGTATGCCGGGGTCCCTCAAACGGAAACTCCCCCATGGGTCCCGGGACCGGGACCCATGGGGGAGCTCAAACTGAACGGCTCGAAGCTTAGTTCAGCGTCACACGCTGTACCGTTGTCTTGTTGCCGTTCGAGAGGCGCACATTGTAAACGCCAGCTGCGAAGCCGGTGAGGTCCAAGGTGGTGTTGCCACTGAAGCTGGTGGTCATCATCAGCTCACCCAGCACGTTGATCACCTCCACGTTGTATTTCTCGAAATCCTCCGTGTTGATGCGGAGGATGCCGTTCGTCGGGTTCGGGTACATGGTCACCCCTTCGATCGTCGTCACGTCGTTCACGGAGACCGACGCATCCATGACGAAACGCACGGCGTGCGCGTTGCCGTTGCCATACACGGTCGCATCGGACGGAATGTACAGCAGACCATCATTGCCTGGCTGCGGAACCGTGATGTCATCCAAGATCGTGATATCGCTTTCTCCGTCACGATAAAGGGTCACAGCCGCGTAATAACCACCTGGGGCAAGCGTGGTGGAAGCGCTCAAAGGAACGGTGACCGTGCCTCCGCTGCTGATGTCCTCAGCGGTGATGGTGTAGGCATCGTCGGAGGCACCGATGGTCTGGTTGATCATGGAGGAGAAGTTGTCGTCAAGGACCGTCAACGAATCGTAGATGGACACGAAGACGTAGCTGCCGGCTTGGGTATTGTTCGACAGTTCGAATTGGATGGCCTCCACCTCCAGCTCAGCGCGAACACGGTAGTAGGTGAACAGGATGAGACCTTCGGAATCATCCATGAACGAAGCCGTTCCTAGTGCATCCAAGCGCTCGTAACCATCTGGGTGGTTGCCGATGCCGTCCAACGAGTAGACGTCATTGTTCACCTCGAAGTTGCGCAGGAAGGTGTTGTCGTCCGGGTTGGCATCGCTACCGGATTGGTCCGAAGTAACGGTGAAGGTGGCGGTGTACAGACCGAGGTCGAGCGCAGGGACGTTCACGAATTCGTCCATCATGCCCGTGGCTCCACCAGCCAAGGTGCCCAAGGTGGTGGATTGGGTCAACACCACGTTGTTGCTTGCATCACGCAGCTCCATCAGGACTTCCACGTTGGTCTGCTCTCCATAGCCGAAGTTCGTGATGCCAGCTCCCACGTTCATGGTGGAGGAGAACTGGTTCACCGGGATACGTCCATACTCGTCACCAGCACCGGTTTGGGATACGAAAGCATAATCCATGATCATGTCATTCTCCGGTAGGTCCTCAATGACCACGTCATCAACGAACCAAGTGTAGCTGAATTCCCCGGTATAATGAAAGCGCACCCAAACCTCGGATTCACCACCGGCGATATCCGAGATGTTCACTCGGACCAGCTCTGGGTTATCCGTTGCTTGGTTGGCTCCGACATCTCCATGGATCACCCACACGTTCGGGAGTGGACCCCAGGAGGCTGTATCGGTATCCAGGTTCGGCCAGTCGGTATTGTTCGTACTGATCACCACGTAGCAGGCGTTCGGGTTGAAACTGCGGAAGTAGCTTTCGAAGGAGAGTACGACGTTGGTCGCGCCGCTCAGGTCGATGGGGCTTGCCGTGGTTATGTACGCGCTTTCCGCAATACCGCTGGTGTTGTTGCCACCATCGGAGTCGAACATGGCACAACCATTATCGTAGGTCGTGCTTTCGATCGTCGCAGAAGGGAACGACCCCGTGTTCTCCAAGCCGATACCGATCTGCCAATCCAGATCGAACGCGCTCGGTAAGTGACCGATATCCCACGTGCTAGGATTCGAGAAGTCATCGCTCCAGATGATCTCGCGGTTCGCACCATGGTTCACAACGTTGGGTGTGTTCCGGATGCTCGATTGGCGGACCTTCTTCAATGGAAGTTCGCCTGCGTTGCCACTTTGGGCGGTCGCGCCGCCAGCCACCAAGGCCAGCGCAAGCGCGCTTGTGTACAGTTTGTTCATGTTGTGTCAGGGTTGTCCCACAAAGGAACGAAATAGGTGGTGGGCCTCCAAGCCATTGTGTGGGAAGTCACGTTCGTACGATGCACCATTCTTGGAAGCACTATTCCACGGATCCCTGGGTCGGAGGCGCTTATTGATCGGTTTGCGAATATTCGTCGATGTATCGACCTCACATGACCGGGTCAATGGCCAATTCGTCGAAAGGTGATCCTGCCCCTGAGTCGTGCGATCAAGTTCGTTCCTGCACGTTCCGGCCAGTTCCAATAGCCCCTTCAAGTAGCAAGGCGAGCACCACCACAATGGCCGGTGCGATCAGGTTGTACCAGAGGAAGGCGATCTC
>JAGQVV010000142.1:2591-9311 GCA_020437805.1 Flavobacteriales bacterium | reverse complement strand
GCTCCATTGGCCGGTGGTACCGGCCTCCGTTACCAGTTCCGCTTCCGCATCCCGGGTGAAGGGGTGTGCATCGTGCGCCCACCGCAGACCAGCCCGACCCTCTACCTGAACTGGAGCGCTGCTTCGGGACCACAGTTGGAGACGAGCAAGACCTATGAGGTGGAAGTGCGCGTAAGCAAGGACCAGGGTGCCACATGGTGTGTGGACGGGCCGGACCCGGCCTGCGACCCGGTCCCAGTGACCAATTGGGGCAAGACATGCAGTGTCACGATCGGAACGGTGGTATCGGCTGCGAGTGAAAGCAACAGCATCGCCACAGCGGGCAACGGCACCTTCACCATGTATCCGAACCCGAACCGTGGCGACCGGCTATGCATTTCCCTTACAGAGGTACCATCCGATGTGAACACAGCGAGCGTGGACATCTATGACATGACCGGCAAGCGTGTTATCGCGAGGACCATCGCCATCTTGGATGACCGTATCAATGCCGCGTTCGACTTGAACAGCAGCTTGACGGGCGGTGTGTACTTGGTGCACATCACCGTTGGAACGAAGACACGGACCGAACGACTGGTGATACAGCCGTAAGCGCAGCCGATACGATCGGAACCCCGTTCCTCCGGCATTCGCGGGAGAACGGGGTTTCGGCATTCAAGGGCTGAAGTCCGGATAGAGCAGGTACTTGGCGCGTATCGTTTTGAACGCATCCAGTCCCGGTTTCCATGTGGCGCGGATCGTGCCTTCATCCGCGCCGGAGATGATCTGCTCGCGTAGACCATTGCCTCCTGCAAGCTTCTCGAAAAAGGAGTTGAAGAACTTGGACTTGTCGGCGGCATCCCTATACATCTCCAAGAGCCAATGCAAACTGAGCCGTTCATCCAAGCGCGCTTGGATCGCACCATAGGCCTGAAGATCCATGCCGGAACACTCCTTTCCGAGATAGGGCGGATTCTTTGCACCGGGCATGGACTTGGGCGTGAACGTGTATCGTCCAGCAGTACACCCTGGATACCCGATACACTGGAAGGGCTTGTCGGTTCCCCGACCAACGCTGACAATTGTACCCTCGAAAAGGGTCAATGACGGGTAGAGGTACACCGATGACATGTTCGGCAGGTTCGGGGACGGCTTCACCGGTAGTTCATACAACGCATTGTGATCGTAGGACGCACATGGGATCACCGTCAATTCGCAGGTCCGCCCACCCTTCAACCACCCTTCACCATTGATCATGCGCCCATACTCCCCGACGGTCATTCCATGCACCATCGGAACGGGATGCATACCAACGAAGGAAGTGAATGACCTTTCCATGATCGGGCCATCGACGTAGAACCCATTGGGGTTCGGACGATCCAGGATGATCACCTGCTTTCCTTGTTCAGCAGCCGCCTCCATGATGTAATGCAGCGTGCTGATGTACGTATACCAGCGCACCCCAACGTCCTGGATGTCGAATACGATGACATCCACATCGGCCAACTGAAGGGCCGTTGGCTTGAAATTCTCCCCGTACAAGGCGTTGATGGGTAGCCCCGTCTTCGTATCGATCTCGTCCTCGATGTGTGCTCCAGCGTCAGCATCGCCACGGAAACCGTGCTCCGGACAGAATACCTTGACCACGTTCACCTTCAACGCCAGAAGTGAATCGACCAAGTGCACATTTCCGATCAAGCCGGTCTGATTGGAGGCTACAGCGACACGTTCTCCCTGCAGCAAGGGCAGGTATTCCCCCGTGCGCTCTGCACCCACTTTGATCGGCCCTGTTCCGTTGTCCAAAAGCCGTGGTTGGCCTTGCCCACATGCGGAAATGAGCAGCAGCGCCGCAACGCAGGCCCCTATCTTCGCTGCGGACCATCGGTCCGGTATCCCTGTGAACGTTTCGCACTTCATCGCTCGTCGAATCCTGGTGGACAAGGACCGGGCCGATCGGCTGTCCCGTCCGATCGTGGGTATCGCTGTGCTCGGTATCGTCATCGGCATGGCGGTCATGATCATCACCGTGGCCATCACCACGGGCTTCCAACAGGAAGTGCGGGCGAAGGTAACCGGCGCCGGAGGGCATTTGCAGATCACCAGCATCCGGCAGACCGACCCGAAGGAGACCCCTCGGCTTGCCATCGACCAAGCCTTCTACCCATGGCTGGACACGGTCCCGGGCGTGTCGCACATACAGGTGTTCGCGACGCGACCGGGTATCATCGAGACCGGCGAGGAGATCGAAGGAGTGATGCTGAAAGGTGTAGGCGCGGACCATGACTGGGGCTTCATGCGGAAACACCTGGCGGATGGCGAGCTTCCTGCCATCGGGGATACCACCCGACCGATCGACCTGCTCCTCTCCCGCTACTTGGGCGAACGGCTTCGCATCGGCGTGGACGACACCATCACTGTGTATCTGGTCAAGGGGCAGGACGACATCCGACCGCGCAAATTCCGCGTGAGCGGCTTGTATGAGACCGGCTTGGAACAACTCGACCACCAACTCGTCATCGTGGACATCGACCACCTGCAACGCTTCGCCCAGTGGGGTTTGAAGGCGGAGATCCGTGTGAGCGAGGATCCCCTTTCGGATGACATCCTCGTGGAAGCCCTGGCTTTCGGGGGGGACCGCATCCACGACTTCACATGGCTTGACGCGGACCTCCATGGTCCAGGACCGCATCGACTGGCCCTCGCCCCGGGTACCGGGACAGTGCTCACAGTGGTCGTGGAGGACGCGAACAACACCCTCCCCGATACGGCTTGGGTCCACGTGGAACGCCCTGCGATCCAGGATGTGAATGAGCTCGTTGTCCAGCGCGGCGGAAGCGGCGGAACACACACCCGATACTGCGGCGGCTTCGAGGTGGAACTGGATCGCTTTGAGGACCTGTATGCCATGGATGACCTCGTGTACCGCGATCACTTGGACCTGGGCCTGCGATCCCTGAGCGTTCGCGACCGCTTCCCTGAGATCTTCGCATGGTTGGAATTGCTGGATACGAACGTGGTGGTGATCATCGTGCTCATGATCATCGTAGCGATCATCAACATGACCTCGGCGCTGCTCATCATCATATTGGAACGAACGCCCATGATCGGTGTGTTGAAGGCCCTCGGTTCATCCAATGGCATGGTCCGTCGGATCTTCCTGATCGATGCGGCCTATATCATGGGTATCGGGATCCTGCTCGGCGATCTTCTGGGTATCGGCCTATGCTCGCTGCAGGAACACTTCAGCATCGTTCGCCTGCCGGTGCAGAGCTACTACGTGGATGCCGTACCCGTGGACTTGGCCCCGGGCCCGATCCTGCTCCTCAACATCGGCACCCTGGTCATCTGTGTATTGGCCCTGTTGATCCCGAGCATGCTGGTAAGCCGGATCGCACCGGCAAAGGCCATCCGCTTCAACTGACCAACGAGCTTCCCGACAAGCCAGCCCCCGGCATCGGGTTACCTTTGCCGCCCTATCGAACGAACGTTACCATGAAGATCCACGAGAACATCCTCACCACCATCGGAAACACCCCATTGGTGCGCCTCAACCGCATCACCAAGGACATCCCGGCCACGGTGCTCGCCAAGGTGGAGACCTTCAATCCCGGCAACAGCATCAAGGATCGCATGGCCTTGAAGATGGTGGAAGATGCCGAAAAGGCCGGCCTGCTGAAGCCAGGGGGGACCATCATCGAAGGCACCAGCGGGAACACGGGGATGGGACTTGCGATAGCGGCGATCATCAAGGGCTATAAGTGCATCTTCACCACCACGGACAAGCAGAGCAAGGAAAAGGTGGACGCGCTGCGCGCCTTCGGCGCCGAAGTGATCGTGTGCCCCACCAACGTGGATCCGGAGGACCCCCGTTCCTACTACTCGGTCTCTTCCCGCCTGGTCGCCGAAACACCGAACAGCTGGAAGGCCAACCAGTATGATAACCTGAGCAATAGCCAAGCCCACTACGAAAGCACCGGGCCCGAACTGTGGGAACAGACCGATGGGAAGATCACGCATCTGGTGGTCGGCGTGGGTACCGGTGGAACGCTCTGCGGCACTGGCCGATATCTAAAGGAGAAGAATCCGAGCATCCAGTTGCTCGGTATCGATACATACGGTTCGGTATTCACCAAATTGAAGGAGACCGGAGAATTCGACAAGAACGAGATCTATCCGTACATCACCGAGGGGATCGGTGAGGATTTCGTGCCGGAGAACGTGAAGATGGACCTGATCGACCACTTCGAGAAGGTGACCGACCGCGACGCCGCCATCTGTACCCGAAAGATCGTCCGCGATGAAGGGATATTCGTGGGCAATAGCGCTGGTGCGGCCATTGCCGGTCTGCTCCAGATGAAGGACAAGTTCAAGAAGGACGATGTGGTGGTGGTGATCTTCCACGACCACGGCACCCGGTACTTGGGCAAGATGTTCAATGATGATTGGATGCGTGAGCGCGGCTTCCTCGTGGAGGAGAAACCCACCGCCGGCGATCTCCTCAAAGGCAAGGAGCTGCAACTCCTCAGCGTGGAGGCTGATGAGCCCGTGTTGAACGCCATTGACAAGATGCGTGCCCACAACATCGACCAGCTGCCCGTGTTCGAGGGCGGCAAGCCCGTTGGCACCATCACCGATGCGCGCCTGTTCGATGCGATCCTGGAGGATGCCGAAGTGCGCCACCAGAAGGCTCGTGTGGTAATGGGCCCTGCATTGCCCGTGATCGCACTGGACGCCACATTGGAAGAGGTTGCCAAGCGCCTTGGGAACGGTAGCCCAGCTGTACTTGTGGAACAACCGAACGGCTATGGGATCCTCACCAAGCAGGATATCATCGGGAAGCTGAAGTGATCGGATGATCGGGCGATCGGTCCTTCTGGTCCTCTCATTTTCCGATCTTCCGGTCAATTATGCTTTCAACCGACCAAATTGGCCGTCAGGTCGAGACGCCAGCTTCTCCACAGCGCATCATCTCGCTCGTCCCGTCCCAGACCGAACTGCTTCACGACCTTGGCCTTGGTGAGCGCGTCGTCGGGATCACCAAGTTCTGCGTGCATCCTGAGGCCTGGTTCAGAACGAAAACCCGCGTCGGTGGTACCAAGAAGGTGGACCTTGAAAAGGTCCGTGGGCTGAAGCCCGACCTGATCATCGGGAACAAGGAGGAGAACGACAAGAGCGACATCGAAACGCTGGCCATGGAATACCCTGTCTGGATCAGTGATGTCCGTGATCTGCCCAGCGCCCTGGACATGATCCGTAGGGTCGGCGAACTCACCGGAACCTCTCCAAAGGCCGAGCCCTTGGCGCAGGCCATCGGGTCCGCCTTTGCTTCGCTGGGAAACCTGGAACCGGGTTGCTCCGTGGCCTATCTCATCTGGCGCGGACCGTACATGGTGGCAGGTGGCGACACGTTCGTGAATGACCTGCTCAATCGTTGTGGGCTCACGAACGTCTTCGCCGACCGCATTGATCGATACCCGGAGATCACGGCACGCGAGTTGGCAGCAGCGGATCCGGAACTGATCCTGCTCTCTTCGGAGCCCTATCCTTTCGCTGAAAAGCACTTTTCGGAGTTCAACATGATCTGTCCGGGTACTCCGGTCCGGATCGTGGATGGCGAGTTGTTCAGTTGGTACGGTTCTCGCTTGTTGCGATCGGCGGAATACTTCAGCGGTCGGCTGTTCGTTTGAGCGGCTGATGTGCCCCGAAGCAAGCCCCTACTTTTACGGTCCTTCCGTGTCATGTATCGCATTCCACTGACCGTCCTCCTGACCATGGCGCTTCTCTCAGCGCAAGGTCAACGCGTTGGGCTGGTCCTGAGCGGCGGCGGCGCATTGGGTATGACGCACATCGGTGTGATGAAAGCCTTGGAGGAGAACGGCATTCCGATCGACTACATCACAGGTAGCAGCATGGGAGCTTTGGTGGGTGCCATGTACGCCTCAGGTTGGTCGCCGCATGAAATAGACTCCCTCTTCAGCACGGAGCAATTCCGGATCATGGCCGACGGCGGCATCGAACCCAAGTTCACGTACTACTTCAACCAAGGCTCACCTGACGCCTCTCTGATCACCTTGAAGCTCGATCTTGATACGGCGTTGCAGACCTCGCTGCCCACCAACATCCGCAATCCCGCATTGATCGATTACGCGCAAATGGTGAGCTACGGTCCGGTATCGGCCTTGGCCGGATACGACATGGACAGCCTGTTCGTCCCATACCGATGCGTTGCTTCGGATATCACCGATCAACGCTCAGTGATCTTCAGCAAAGGGGATCTGGCACAAGCCGTACGGGCCAGTATGAGCTACCCGTTCTACTTCAAACCGATCCGCTTGGACGGTCATTTGATGATGGATGGTGGCCTGTACAACAACTTCCCCAGCGACGTGATGTACGACGATTTCCTGCCGGACTTCATCATCGGGAGCAATGTGGCGTACAATTCGCCACCTCCGAGCGAGGACGACCTGTTGAGCCAGTTACGGGCCATGATGCAGGAACGTACGAGCTATACCATCCAATGTGAGAATGGTGTGATCATCGAGCCGAGGACCACCACCACCCTCTTCGACTTTTCCGACCCCAGCGTCGCCATTGCTGATGGGTATGCTGCGGCCATGGCGAGGATGCCGGAGATACTTGAACAGGTCGGGCGAAGGGTGGTCCCCGAGGACGTGGCCGAACGTCGCAGGGCCTTCATTGCACGGCAACCTCGGATGGTGTTCGGGGATGTTCGGGTAC
>JAGQVV010000142.1:0-2523 GCA_020437805.1 Flavobacteriales bacterium | reverse complement strand
GAGAGCCTCAAACCGAAGTACTTCCGGTTGGTGGCCGACAAGAATATCGCATCACTGTACCCGAAAGCGAGCTTCGACCGCGGAAGGCGACAGTTCGATCTCGACCTGTATGTGAAACCCGAAAAGGACCTGGAGGTGC
This sequence comes from Flavobacteriales bacterium, assembly GCA_020437805.1. Taxonomy (GTDB): domain Bacteria; phylum Bacteroidota; class Bacteroidia; order Flavobacteriales_F; family PHOS-HE28; genus PHOS-HE28. The sequence continues at coordinate 2,384 of JAGQVV010000142.1, read as the reverse complement.
GTTTCGGCGGTATGTTCTCCTCACGGCCGATCAACACAGGCATGGTCGGACTGCGGTACAACCTGTTCGGCCGAAGTTCTGCACACGTGGAGGCACTTTCGTATTTCGGGAAGTTCTATGCAGCGGGACAATTGAAGCTCCGGGCCTACCTGTCCACCAAGGCACCGCTCTATCTGGAACCCGTGTTCACGCTCCATCGTTGGGACTACTTCAGGAGCTTCAGCACCTTCTTCGATGAAGTGAAACCATCGTTCGTGGTCATCCGTGAGGCATGGGGCGGAGCCAATATCGGCATGGGTATGGGGAACAAGGGCGTATTGCGTGCGGATATCAAGATGGCGGAAAGTCTGGATCGCTATTACCAAACACCGAAGTTCTCAGGCCAGGACACGGCCGATGCAACCACCTTCAGGCACTGGACCAGTGGGCTCTTATTGGAGCGCAACTCGCTGAACAGGAAACAACATCCCAACGTCGGAGGTGCGCTCAAGGCGAGCATCCGGTATGTGAACGGGGAAGAAACCACCGACCTGGGTTCCACCAGCGGGAACAATGGACCGGACCTTCATGCACATCACGAATGGGGTATCGCAAAAGTGTCATTGGACCAGTATTTCCTCCCCCGGGGTGTGTTCCGTTTCGGTTTCCTGGCCGAAGGCGTGTTCAGTTCGATGCCCTTGTTCGAGAACTATACGGAAAGCATCATCCGATCGCCAGCGTTCCAGCCCACACCGGAGAGTTCCACGTACTTCATGGAGCATATGAGGGCCCCGAAATACCTGGCCGGTGGGGTTCGTACGATCATCGCTGTCGCGCGCAACAAGTTCGACCTGCGTTTGGAGGGCTATGTGTTCCAACCTTACGAACCGATCCTTGAAGGGGGCGATGGTGAGGCGTTCATCGGAACCTCATTCACACAGCGATACTATATCGCTTCCGGGTCCATGATCTATCAAAGTCTGCTCGGTCCGGTCTGGTTCAATCTCAGCTACTTCGATGGTTTGGAGGAACCTTGGGCCTGGAGCCTCAACTTCGGATATATCCTTTTCGACCAGAAGGCACAGGAATAGGCCATGATCGACCACGCTCTGTTGGACCTGTATGAGAAGAGCAAAGGGGATCCGGGACGTCTTCCCGAAGAGGAACGGAACGGCCTGGAACCCGGATGGACCGTTCTGGATGAGCTTTCCCAGGACCTCCACATGATCCGGCATGGGTATACCACGGACGGTTACGCCAAGCACGTGGAACGCCGATTGAAGCGGGAATGTGCCGACGAGAGCGTTGTGGCGCGGCTGCGGGCCATGCGCTTATGAGGACCCCCTGTTCGGCCATCGTTCCGGGGGGCGTAGGAAAATGACGATACCAAGAACAAGAACGCCAGCGCTGCCGCTGGCGTTCTTGATGTGAATGGTTCGGATCAAGCTTGGGCAGTGGGTCCACCGAAGCTCATGGGCACCTCGGGCATCTCCGTCTCGTGGATCGGCCCATGCACGGATTCGAACTTCTGGATATTATCCGCCAAAGCGCGCATCAGGCGCTTCGCATGCTGTGGTGTCAAGAGTATGCGTGAACGCACCTTCGCCTTGGGCACACCCGGCATCACACGTACGAAATCCAAAACGAACTCCGAGTTGCTGTGGGTGATGATCGCAAGATTGCTGTATACGCCATCAGCCACCTCTTCACTGATCTCGATATTCAACTGGTTCGGGCGGGGCTTATCCTTCTCGTCTGCCATGATCCAATGATTTATCAGCGAACGTTGATGGTCGGGACCCGGACCTCCCAGCCCCGACCACATCACGTTCATTCTTCGATCTCCTGGGCCTCCAACTTCTCAGCCAGCATGCGCTGGTACTCGTCCTTGTTGGCCACGATGTTCTTCTGGTACGCACGGGAACCCGTACCGGCCGGGATCAAGTGACCCACGATCACGTTCTCCTTCAGGCCGTTCAGGTTGTCCTCCTTGGCACTTACCGCTGCTTCGTTCAACACCTTGGTGGTCTCCTGGAAGGAGGCGGCAGAGATGAAGCTCTCGGTCTGCAACGATGCACGCGTGATACCCTGCAACATGGTACGCGCGGTGGCAGGTTGTGCCGGACGGGCCTCAACGAGTTTCGCGTCCTTGCGCTTCAGGCCGCTGTTCTCGTCACGCAGCTTGCGCATGGTCACTATCTGGCCGACACGCAATTCAGTGCTATCGCCGGCTTCCGTGACGACCATCTTGTCGTACACATGGTCGTTCTCCTCCATGAACTCCGTCTTGTTGACACTTTGGCGCTCAAGGAAGCGGGTATCCCCTGGATCCTCGATCTCAACCTTGCGCATCATCTGACGCACGATCACTTCGAAGTGCTTGTCATTGATCTTCACACCCTGCA
>JAGQVV010000141.1 GCA_020437805.1 Flavobacteriales bacterium | reverse complement strand
TCGCTGAAGCGTACTATTGAGCAGAAGATCGGGATCATCCCATGAACACGCGCAAGAAAGCATACAAGTTGTTCGAGGTCACTGGCATCGAATTGGAGTACATGGTCGTTGACCGTGACACCCTGAAGGTCATGCCGATCGTCGATAAGCTCTTCGAGGATGTCACCGGTGCTATCACCAACGATGTGGAGCGCGGGGACGTGGAATGGAGCAACGAGCTCGTGAGCCACGTGGTGGAACTGAAGACCGCCAAACCCACGAAGCGGATATCAGCATTCCGCAAGAAGTTCGCGAAGAACATCACAGCGATCAACGCGGTGCTGGCCGAACGCAACGCGATGCTCTTGCCCACGGCCGCACACCCTTTCATGGACCCGTTCACCGAAACGGTGATCTGGCCGCATGGGTACAATGAGGTCTATGCGCTCTACAACAAGATCTTCGATTGCCGCGGCCATGGCTGGAGCAACCTCCAGAGCACGCACCTTAACCTCCCCTTCGCGAACGACGCGGAATTCTCCCGTTTGCACGCCGCCATTCGCTTGTTGTTACCGATCATACCCGCATTGAGCGCCAGTTCGCCGATCCTCGATGGCAAGGATACCGGCTACCTGGACTCGCGCATGGAAGCCTACCTCCACCACCAGGAGAGGCTGCCGGAGTTGATGGGTTCCTTGATCCCCGAAGCCGTATTCTCCCAAGAGGAGTACTACCGGGAGATCTTCAGCCCGATCGCACAGGCCATGGCTCCCTTCGATACCGAACAGGTCATGGACCACCACTTCGCCAATTCGCGTGGTGCCATCGCCCGTTTCGATCGCGGCGCCATCGAGATCCGCGTGATCGATATCCAAGAATGTCCAAGTGCCGATCTGGCCATTGCCGAGTTCATCGTGGTGGTGCTGAAGGCCATGGCCAATGCGCGTTGGGTCAGTTCCTACCTGCAGCGGGCTTGGGATGAGGAGGACCTGCTTCCCATCTTCCAACGAACGATCAAGGATGCCGGCGAGGCCGTGATCACCAACCGGGACTACCTGCTGATGTTCGGGTTGATGAAACAGGATGAAATGAGCACGGCCAAGTTGTGGCAGCATCTCTTCGTGGAGGTGTACAGTGAACTCAGCGAAGGTTGTCGGGAGCACATCAGTCTGATCCTGGAGCAAGGGTGCCTTGCCACCAGGATCCTGGCACGAACAGGGAGCGCCCCCGATCACGAGGAACTGGTATCGGTGTACAAGGATCTCGCCGTCTGTTTAGCGAAGGACACCCCCTTCCGATAAGTCGCGTTCGGCGAAGGATCGATCCCTTCCGAACGCCCCTGGAGCCCATCGGTCGAGCGGTTCCAACCTGCAGGGTGGCGTGCGCGTATCGTAAGTCATACACACGATCCCGGCATGTACAAAGCACTCGCATCGGTATTGTTCCTGATGACCGAGCTCGTCGGGAGCGGACAATCCGGCCCGGTCTTCCACTGGACCCTGGACGAAAGCTCAGGGACCACCGCCCACTCCATCGGCGGCCATTCGGATGGTGCGTTGATCGGCGGCACTTGGGCACCATCGGCGGGACATCATCAAGGGGCCTGTCGCTTCGATGGTGTGGACGACCGCATCATCCTCGGCTCTTGCGACCTCACCAATGGTGCGGGTGCCATCACGCTTTCTGTGTGGGTGAAGCCCGACTTCATTACTGGCATGGAACGTACGGTGATCGCCAAAACGCTCGGGACCCAAGCGCAGGACCACATCTGGTCCGTTTCCTTCGTGAACGCGACCGCCTTGCGCTTCCGTTTACGGGCCGGCATCACCACGCATGAGCTGACCACCGCCAACTCCTCCATCTTCTCCGGTAGCTGGTACCATGTGGTCGCGAGTTATGATGGCGCCAGCATGCGTATCCACCTGAACGGGGCGCTCATGGCCGAAAGCAACACGTCCGGTTCGATCGGTTTCCATCCGCAGGCACCTGCTTCCATCGGTGCACTATCCACCGGTGCCCGACCCATGTCCGCGTGGATCGATGATGTTCGGATCTATGACCGTGGGCTGGAGCAGAACGAGATCATCGATATCCTACTGGAACCCGAACTCACCACCGCCATCCATATGGACCGCCCATATCCATTGGATGCAGGACGGTGGATGGTACCGAAGGGTGCATGGAGGGATCTTCAAATTCGGGACGCCACCGGGCGCCTCATTCACGCACGTCGGGTCCTTGCCGGAACCGACATTCTCGACCTTGGCGACATACCTACGGGCCTCTACCTGATCTGCCTTTCGGGGGACGGGACCCGCACGGCGTGGCCAGTGGTCGTACCCTGAACGGCACAGGCCCCGACCCTTGATGGGGCCGGGGCCTGTGTGCAGATCGGGTGGATCAGCGAACGATGCTGAAGCGATCCTCGGAGGAACCGTTGTCCCAGATCACACGAAGGACATATTGCCCTTCGGCGAGCGATCGCACATCCAAGCGATGCACATTGGTGCTTGCCGCGGCACTGGCCGTGCGCAGGACCACGCGGCCCATCATGTCCAGTACCTCCAATCGGGCATCTCTTGGTATTTCCCGACGGACGGAGACATTCAGGTCTGACGCCGTGGGCGAAGGCCACACCGAGACCCATGAGGCACGATCCACGGTGTTCACCGTGTTCCCGGCTACTTCATCCCAGAGTTCGATATCATCCAATGCCGCTTCCACCAGGCTGCCGCCATCCAGTTCCTGTCCTTGACGAATGCTATCGCTGGCGTGGAACTTCAGCTGGATGCTGTTCACATCACCGAGCACGTCCCGCACGCGGAAGGCCTTCCTCCGCCATGAGCGCTGACCGCTCTTGGTATCCTCCACCGGGACCCAGTTCACACCACCATCGGGGCTTGCGTACACCTGCCACCAATCCGCATTGGGGTTGGCTCCGCTGGGCGGGTTGTTCGTGTACCAACGCCAGAAGCTCATCGCAGGATTGTCATATCCGCTCAGGTCGATGACCGGCCCGAGCAATGTGGTGGTGCCGCCATCAACATCATTCTCGCCGATACCAGCCGTTGGCCCGGTCCCATTTCCGGTGAACCAACAGAGTTCACCCCCTGGGGTATGCTGTGTTCCTGTTTGCACGATCGTGGACGGGTCCAGGATGTCCTGGTAACTGGGCACCGGCGCTCCGAATTCCCAGTTGCCCGTGGTGGCGTTGTCGTTGGGTTGCCCTTCCGTCCAGAAGCCCAACTCGTTCAGGTTGTCCGCGTTCTCCGTGGCCACGAGCTGATACCCGACAAGGGTATAGAACGGGATGTTCGGGTCGATGCGCTCCGCTCCCACCGGGGTCACCGAACTATTCTGGCCGAAAATGTCCTTCAAGGTGACATAATAAGCCACGATCGTGCCCGCCGCTTGCGCCGGAAGGTTGGCCGTATATGCGGAACCATCATCACTGCTCATCGGAAGCTCGATCCAATCCGTATCCCCGTTCACGCGGTAGTTTATGTATACTCCCTCCAAATACTCCGTGGAAGGAAAGGTGATGATGACATCCGCATCCACTTGGATCGGCTGGAACTCCAATGCGGTCAATAGACCATCGTGGAGCATTTCGGCATCGCTGATCAAGGTGATGCCATGGATCCCGAAGGCCTCCACGATAGCGGCACCGTTGGGTGTGCCGTTGGTGATGTCGCCATCGTCATCATCCGCTTGGAGCACATCCAACAGGACGTTCCGGAAGGCTTGTCCTTCGTTCCCGTTGGGCGTGTTGGCTTGTAGGCCGGGGAATGCAGCGGCGAACAGGTCCAGGGTCATCTCCATGTCGCTGCCTAGGAGCAGGTAGGTGTCCCACCAGGCCCCGGCAATGATCTCGCCATCGTTGTGCACCTCACCGGTGATGTCCACGGGATAGACCTTCGGAGCACCGTCATAGCGACGGACGGAGGAGTTGTCATTGTCGAGGTTCATGCCGAGCCCGAGGATCGGGTTCTGTGTCAAGGTGATCCCCCACACGTCCGCGTACCCCTCATTCATGCCACCGTTGGTGAAGTTGCTCCCTTGGCTCAAGTAGAACTTGTCGTTGATCCCGTGCCCATATTCATGGTAAACGACATCATTGATCGTGGCCAGCGAACGACAGTTGTTGCCCTCGGCGTAGAAGTTGATCGAAGAGCCGTCGTAGAACGCGTTGCAGTTGTCCGTCGTCAGATCGATGCGGGTGGTCAAGGAGAAGTCCATGCCGGTGAATGAAGGCAGCACTTGTTTCGCATGGGCGTGGATCTCGTTGGTGTAGATGTAGGCGGAACGCTCGCGGATGTTCGCGTTGGCATCGAAGCTCACCGTATTCGAACCCTCGTTCAACGTGCCCGTGAACGACGGTGTGATGCCGTTCGTGCTCACATTCGACCAACGGCCGCGAAGCTGGTACTGGGCGGTCACCGGGCCGGTCACCCCGGACAACAATGAACCTGTAGCGTCGGTCTGGAACAAGGTGCCACCCACGGTGACATCAAGATCGGGCAGGCCTTGTACCACAGGAGCATCGAAGGGGCTTCCAGGGTACGCCGTCGCGTTCATCTGCACATCGGCGCCAGCGTCGTCATCCTCTCCATGATCACAGGACACCACTTCATTGCTGCGGTACCACAGTTGACCGGTGTGTGCATCGACCAAGCAACGATAACGGCCCGGACGTTCACCGGTCATGGTGTTCACCGTTACCTGGCGTACCAAGCGCATATCCACTTTGCGGTATTGGGGAACGGGCAACAAGGCCAGGCCGGTGTGCTCAACGGACACTATGTTGACCAAGCCTTGCTGCGCAACACCTTCCACGGCACCTTCGCCCAACGTGGGAACCAGGTCCACTTCGATACCCGAATACAGGTCGGCACCGAAGGCGATCACCCGTGCTTGGGCATCCAACTTCACCATGGCACTTGCACTGAGGACCGCAAGCCCTTGGTGCCGCTGGGTGAAATGAACATACGTGAGCTTGCCGGTCGGCGCTGCCGGCAAGGGAACGAGTTCATCCATGGGGATCCCGAAAGCGGCGAGCCTTGAACCAAGGAAGGTCGTGGCCTTATCCACTGGCGAATCCCCTGCGATGCCGATGGGGTCCCCGTAAGCGCGTTGAGGCATTCCCGTGTTCTCGTTGAACTCTACCGCCCACTTGGGGTGCTGGTTCTTGAACCCGGCCCACGCGTTCCGCTGTCGCAGCTCGGCCTGCCATTCCAGATCGGGTACCCGTTGGCGGTCGGTTATGTAGGTCACCTCCTCGCTCGGTGCCGCATGCTGGGCATGGACGAGCGGTAGGGTTACGCTGAGGGTGGCAGCGAGGAACAGGACAGAGTAACGTGCGTACATGTGCAACAGGGTTTTGGAAGCGGAGCGAATTTCGTTGTTTCCGGCGTGCAATCCGATTGGATCCGGCTGGGCTTACAAGAAAGGCCTATCGATCGGTCAGTTCTTCAAGGATGGATCCGGGCATCCTCCACCTCCAGCACCAGACCGTCGTATGCCAACCAAACGCCCTCCGGCAGCTCGGCGGAAACGTCCGCATGCCGCCCCATCAAATGGCTCAAGTGCGTGAAATACGCCCGTTCCGGGCGAAGTTCCGCTACAAGGTCCAGGGCCTCTTTCAAATTGAAATGGGACAGGTGGCACTTCTTGCGCAAGGCATTCAAAACGAGCACCTTAAGCCCTTCGAGCTTTACCTTTTGATCGGCTTCGATCGTTTTCGCGTCCGTGATATATGCGAATTCACCGATCCGGAAACCCAGAACGGGCATGTAATGGTGTTTCACTTCCACCGGGACCACCTCCACACCTGCTACTTGGAACGGGTCCAGGCCGATCTCGTGCAAACGCAGCTCCGGCACACCGGGGTACCGAACCTCAGCGAAAGCGTAATGGAACATCCGCCGGACCGCCTTCATCGTTGCTACGTTCGCGAAAAGGTCCATCTCCTGCTTCTGCGCGAAGTTCAACGCGCGCAATTCATCGATACCGGCCACATGGTCCATGTGCTCGTGGGTGAGAAGGATCGCATCCAAGCGTTGCGTTCCGCTTCGGAGCAACTGTTGGCGCAGATCGGGTCCCGCATCAATGAGCAGATCCACGCCATCCACGCTCACCTTCACCGAGGTGCGCAAGCGTTTATCCTGTATATCCGGGCTCGTGCACACTTCACAAGCGCACGCCACCACGGGGACACCTTGACTTGTGCCGGTACCCAGGAATTCGATGCGGAGCGTGCCCATGGGCCACAAAGATGGCAGCAGGACGCTAAGGCAGTACATTCGCGGCCGACGACCGGAGAGGTGGCAGAGCGGTCGAATGCGGCGGTCTTGAAAACCGCTTTACCTTCACGGGTAACGGGGGTTCGAATCCCTCCCTCTCCGCCAACGCCGCCCCGAAGCGGCGATCAAGGCCACAGGATCAGGGGTTGAGCTCATCCAAAGCCCCCGGTCCTGTTGCTTCTTACAGCTACACCGAACGGACAACGGTGTTGAAGTTCTTCCATAAGAGCGTGTGCGCCTTGTGCCAACAGTCCAGCAGGAACACGGCTCGTTGAAGGTCGTGTCACCGCCGATCGCTCCCTGCATACCCTTCCTTCCGGGATGGATGCATCGGCAAGAACCCTTCATACCCTTGCCCCTCGATCAACGCCCGGTCCCGGCCGAACAAGGAACGGTCGTTCCCGGAGCAGCACAGGACTTACCTTTGTGTACATGCGTGCTTGCCTGTTGTTCTGCTCGTTCATACTGGCCTTTGGCCACTCCGCATTCCCGTACTCCAATGTGGAAATGGCCGTGGAAACGAAGGTGTTCTACGCACCTGACGGTACGCCCATGGTCGAAGTGAACATGGCCTTCTTGGGCGGTACCATGGCGCTGCGCGCGAATGACCGTGGTTTCAACCAGGCGAAGGTGGAGGTCTTGACCTTGATCGAGCAGAACGGTGTCGTGAAAGCCTTCGGGAAGACCATGGTGCTTGGACCGGAACGCTTGGACAGCTTGATGGTCGACCTCCTGCACCAAGAGTTCTTCACCTTGGAGCCAGGCTCCTATGAATTGATCGTGGAAGCGCGCGACATGATCATCGGCGATACCATCCCGAAGGTCCATAGCGTGCCACTGGCGATCGGTGCAAAACCTTCCGGGGTCTCGATCTCCGACATCCTCTTTGCGGAACGGATCGAACAGGCCTCCGAAGGGGATCGCTCGAAATACGGCTACAACGTGGTGCCACTGATCAGTGACTACTTCCCTCCATCCATCGAGAGGTTGACGTTCTACGCCGAGATTTACGGCACCGAGGCCTGGTTCGGCAACGACAGCGCGTTCCTGGTCACCTATCAGATCGAAAGTTTCGAGAAGAAGACCGTCTTCGGACCTTTCAAGCGGAGCGTTCGTGCCAAAGGAAAGGTGGTCGAACCCGTGATCGCGGAGTTCGACATCAGCCAACTCCCCTCGGGCAATTATGTGTTGGCGATCGAAGCGCGGAGCAAGAAGGACGAACTGATCGCTCGGCGCGACCAGTTCTTCCAACGCAACAATCCGATCTCATACAACTATGACCTTCAGGCCATGGACAAACTGGACCTCGAAGGGAAGTTCTCCGGGGCCTTCAGTAATGCGGACAGCCTCGCAGAGCATATCGCGAGCCTGAACCCCATTGCCGATCCCCTGGAGCGCAAGATCATCAATGACCGATACAAGGACCGGGACCTGGACATGATGAAGCGCTTCTTCTACAGCTTTTGGGCCAATCGCAGTGTGGACCCCGAGCAGGCATGGGCAGAGTACAAGGAGGATGTGATCAAAGTGAACAAGATGTTCGGTTGCCGGCTGAACAAGGGCTACGAGACGGACAGGGGCCGGGTGTACCTCCAATACGGCCCGCCGAACACGATGATGGACCGTTTCAATGAAATGGACGCATACCCCTACACCATTTGGCACTACTACCGGGCCGGGAAATACACGAACCGCCGATTCGTGTTCTATCAGCCGGACCTGGTGACCAATTGTTTCCCGCTGCTCCACAGTGAGGTGCCCGGGGAGATCCAGAACCCGCAGTGGAACCAGATCCTCTATTCGCGGAACACCCCCATGAACAACGTGCAAGCGGCGCCGGTGAACAGCTTGGACGGTGAACGGACCCGCGAATTCTTCAACGATCCGCGATAGGCCATAGGTCCGTGGTCCGCATCTTTGCCGCTCTCCCATGCGCACAGCGGTAGTCATTCTGAATTGGAACGGAAGGCCCTGGCTGGAACGATTCCTACCCACCGTGCTGGAACATGCTTCCGGGGCCGAAGTGATCGTAGCGGACAATGGTTCCACGGACGACTCCCTGACCTGGTTGGCCTCGAAGCACCCGACCGTTCGCGTGATCGCACTGACCAGGAACCAAGGCTTCGCTGGTGGATACAATGAAGCGCTGCGAGAAGTGGTAGCGGAACGATACCTGCTCCTCAATTCCGATGTACAAGTGACCGCAGGATGGTTGGATGTGCTGAACGACTACCTGGACCGGCACCCGGGTACGGCCGCGTGCCAGCCCAAAGTGCTTTCCTTGAGCGATCCTGAAAGCTTTGAGCACGCCGGTGCAGCCGGGGGCTTCATCGATCGCAATGGTTACCCGTTCTGTCGAGGGCGCATCTTCGAGATCACCGAGAACGACATGGGGCAGTACGATGATGAGCGCGAGGTGTTCTGGGCCACCGGCGCGTGCTTGATGATCCGTGCCGAAGCCTTCCACGCGGTGGACGGTTTCGATGCCGATCTGTTCGCGCACATGGAGGAGATAGATCTGTGCTGGCGTTTGCGTCGCCGGGGTTGGCACATCGGCTACACCAGCAAGGCAAAGGTGTTCCATGTAGGTGGTGGTTCACTGGGCTACGGTAGCCCGCGCAAGACCTACCTGAACTTCAGGAACAGTCTCATTGTCCTGACGAAGAACCTGCACAACGGCTGGTCCTGGTGGTGGTTGTTCCGCCGTTTGGTATTGGATGGTTTCGCTGCGCTGAAGTTCCTGGTTGAAGGCCACGCCGCACATGCCTGGCAAGTGGGACGTGCACATCGGCACTTCTTCCTCCGCTTGCCCAAGGTGGTGAAGCAACGCAGGGCATTGATGGCCGAAGAGACCACACCCGACCTTACCGGCATGTACCACCGAAGCATCGCCTACGATCGCTTCATCCTTGGTTGGAAGAGCTTCCACCAACTCGACCAGGACGCCTTCCGTCAGGAGCGCTGAAGCAGGTGGTGCACGGCCAAGGCGTACCCTTCGAGGCCGAATCCTGTGATCACCCCCTCACACACCGCCCCCGTCAAGGTGTTGTGCCGGAACTCCTCGCGTGCATGGATGTTGGAGATGTGCACCTCGATCACGGGCACGGGCACCACCTTGATCGCATCACGCAGTGCCACGCTGGTATGCGAATAGCCCGCCGGGTTGATCACGATGCCATCGCTCTCCATCGCCCCTTCCCGCAGGGCGTTCACCAACTCCCCTTCCACATTGCTGTGCATTACGGTGATGCGTGCCTGGGGGAAGGCAAGGCGCAATTCATGGGTGTAGGCCTCGAAGGTGCGATCACCGTAAAGGTGGGGCTCGCGTGTGCCGAGCAGGTCCAGGTTCGGGCCGTTGATGATGAGGATGCGCTTCATGGGTGTGTAAAGATCGCGATGATCCACGGACCACTGTCAACAGCCGGACGTTGGCACATGACGGCATGCAACACACAGCTTCGTAGGTCGGCTTCGGATCTTTACCGGGTGACCTGGGAGAACGCACTTACGGACCTTCGCATGCACCTGAAGCTGGAACGCTCGTTGAGCGCACGCACGGTGGAGGCATACCTGCATGATATCGGGAAGCTGCGTGACTTCGCAGAGGCACAACGACCGCCACTTCCCCCCGGGGCCGTGCAACTGGACGACCTCCAAGCCTTCATCGCGCACATCGCGAAACAGGGCCTCAGGCCTTCCAGCCAGGCACGGCTGTTGAGCGCCGTTCGTGGTTTCTACCGCAGCCTGCGCCGGGAGAAGATCGTGGAGGACGACCCCACCGAACTGATCCAAAGTCCGCGCACCGCACGCAAGCTACCCGTGTTCCTGAGCGTGGACGAGATCGACCGCATGGTGAAGGCCATTGACATGAGCAAGCCGTTGGCGCACCGCGATCGGGCCGTGATCGAAACCCTCTACGGTTGCGGCCTTCGTGTGAGCGAACTGTGCGGCCTGCGCCTCTCCTGGTTGCATTTCGACGAGCGTTTCATCCGTGTGGTGGGCAAAGGCGACAAGGAACGCTTGGTACCCATCGGCCCGGAGGCGATCCGTCAGGTGGAACTGTACATGAGGCAGGAACGGATCCGTTTGCCGGTGCGTTCCAAGGCAGAGGACATGGTGTTCCTGAACGCACGTGGCGGAGGCCTGACGCGCATGTCCGTGTTCAACTTGGTGAAGGCCCTCGCCGTGAAGGCCGGGATACGCAAGACCATCAGCCCGCACACCTTCCGGCATTCTTTCGCAACGCACTTGGTGGAAGGCGGTGCCGATCTGCGTGCGGTACAGGAAATGCTGGGCCACGCCAGCATCACCACCACCGAGATCTATACACACTTGGATCGCGAGTACCTCAGGAGCAACATCCTGCGATTCCACCCGCGTTCGGGAAAGAAGTCCGGGCACGCTGCCTGATCAGTATATCTGAACGCGCTTGCGACCGCCGATGTACACACCGGGTGCAGGTTCGTCCTTGACCGGCCGCCCGAGCACATCGACATAGTTCGTCGATCCCCCAAGATCGCGCTGGAAGTTCTCCGGCACACCCACGTTGATGTCCTGACATGGGGAAGCCACGATACGGATTCCGTCCAATATCCACGGTCCGGTGCCACCTTGATAGGCTTGCAGTCGCAATTGCAGGCCGGAATAGACCGAGCCTTCGCTCAGGTACAAGCATCCGAGATCAGCGAATATTGTTTCCTCGAATTCGGTGCTCACCTCCACATCGCCGAGGGTTGTGGCCGCCATGGTCATGTTGTTCGTGTAGCTCACCTGCAGCCGTTGCGGGCCGGAGACCGCTCGCCCGTGCCTGATGATGATGCTGTCGATCTGGTATGCTTCCAACGCCACTGCTGATAGACTGACATACGCTTGTGGGTCCAATGCGATGGGCCACCCTTCTGTGAGCACCGCGTTATCCCCGGAGCTTACGGGATGTGGGCAAACGGAAATGCCGGTCCAGACCGCATTCGTTCCGATCAGTGTCGCTGTGCCGTTCGCCGGAAGGTTGCAGGCCGAGCACCCCGTGTTGCAGTTCAGGTTCTGCTCGCAAGGGATGTTCAACCATTCGTACGTGATCGTTTGCGCTCCAAGCATCGAGGGCAGGAGAGCGATCGCGAAGGCGAAGGATGCATTGCGGATGTAACGTACCATGCGGTGGACGAACAAGCCATTAGTGCCGTTCGTGGCGCTGTTACGCTCGATGGATGCCGTAGGTTACACCAGCAGCAAAGTCATTCTGATTCAGCCCAGCAGGATCGTGAGGTGCCGGGAGAGCACTTCGCCCATGGAGGAGCACGCGCGCATGCTCTCATCGTGATGGTATTCCGCGAGGTCCGATGCAAGTTTCTTCGTCTTCTCGGCCGACGAGATCCGGTCCGCACGCATCGCATCCAAGAGCGGGTCCAAGCGTTCCTTGGTAAGGCGCATCCGTTTGCGCAGGAGCGAGCGTTCTTCACTTTGGTACTGCTCCGCCGTTTCCGTGGAGATCACCTCTTGCGCGAATTGCACGTACGGCAGGTTCTCCTTGTAGAACTGTGGCAGGTATATCCGCGCCCGGCCCTCGTAGCTTTGCTGGTCGAAGTCGATGCTGCGCAATCTGTATTGCACCTGATCCAGGTCATGGATCACGTCCACCACGAAGTTGTACGCCCGCATATCGCCCAGCAGACGCACGAAGCAGCGCTCGTTGAACTTCACGAACTCCTTGCTCAGGCGCACTTGGTTCAGGTGGCCACCGTAGCGCGAAGGATCCTCCATGAATGTGTCGCCCGGCACACCGATGATGTGTTCTTCCACCAAGGTATCACCTTGGCACATGTATGTGATCCGGTTGGGCGATAGCAGGTGCTCAAGTTCCAGCCCGTAGATGCGGCTGGCATCGTTGCGCTTGATGTAATAGTAATCGTGGTTGTCGTTGATCTGGTTCAGGATCTTGATCCGGAATGGCTGCGAGTTCCCATACGCACAAAAGTCGATACTGGCCACACGCAAGTGGTCGATACGTCGACCATCGGCGATCAGCAACTGATAGGTCTGCACCAGTTGCTCATGCAGACTTTGCACCTCGTGCGGACGATAGATCACGCTGTTCCACAGGGTCTCCTTACCGTTCTTGTCCAACAAAGGCATCAGACCATCGTAGCGCCGCAGGTCCTCATAGGTAACGGGCAGCGCGGTGTGCCTGCCATGGAATTCAAGGTACTCCTTTAGTGCCCCCTGTACGGCGAAGAAGGGCTTGCGCTGGACGATCTTGTTGATCGGTCCTGTTTCGAGCGGGCCGTGCGCCATGCTCAGCGGATCACCTCGAAGCGCCGTTCCTGGTGAACCCCACTACGCGCATCCTGCACCCGCAGGATATAGGTCCCGGCGGCTAGGTCCGATACGTCCGTGGTGACCCTGAAGGCCCCGTTCACCGAGGTGGAAACTCGGCGTACGAAACGTCCATCGACCCCAAGGATGTCACACCATAGCATCCCCTGCCCATCCAGTGTCCCGTTGATCGCGAGCGGTCCATTGGTAGGCACCGGTGCAAGTACGATGGTGAGCGGTTCATCCGCCACTTGCGTTATGCCCGTGAAGCCGTCGATCTTACCGAAGGTGTACTGCCCCTTCCGCATGGCCGATACCGTGATGGAGCCGATACCGTTGTCCAGATTCCCAGCGTTCACCTCCTGGTCCGGGCACAGCACCCATTCATCCATCGGAGTGGGACGGTACAGCACCGCGATCCCGTTCTCATCGCCATTGATCAGGTCGAAGTCGAATTGGTCCTCGTTGGATCCGTAATAGTACAAGCGGCCTTGGAGCAGCGTTCCTTCGGGCCATAGGCCGTCCACATTCCAATAGTGCGTGTTGCCGATCCCCACGATCCCTGGTTCCAACGGACCCTGATCGGGTCCTGACCAAATGTGGTCCACACGCACCAACGTGGTGTCGATCAGCTCGGTGGCGTAAAGCCTGAAATCCACATAGGGCAACAGGTTGGAGAAGGAGTTGCCCGGCACCAAGGTGATCTCGTGGTCCATGCGCGCTTGGTTCAGGCGGTTGTAGCGATTGAGCACGATCATGGCCGGTATGAAGGGTGCCTGCAATTGCACCATGGTCTCCAACCCGCTCGCCACCACTTCATGCTCGCTCACTTCGCCATCGGCGGAGATGAATGTTACATCCAAGGGTACTTCCGTGTGCAACTGGTCGGTTCCACGCAGCTTCTGTCCGATCAGCAGTTCCACATCCACCGCAGGGGCATCTCCGCTGATCACCACTTCCCGCACCTCGAAGGCCGCGAAACCCGGTTCGAACACCCACGCATCGAAGAAAGGGTCCAGGTCCACACCGGTCTGGGCTTCCAGCGCCTCCTTGAAATCCACCGCCGTGATCGCCGTGTTCGCATTGTCCTGCTGTATGCCTTGCATGGCCTGCCGGAAGAGCTCATCCCCGAGATAACCGCGCAGGTTGTGCATCACACTGGCTCCCTTGTAATAGGTGTGTGTGCCGTAGATGTACGGGTCGGGCATGGGGGATAGCGGCTGGAACCCGCCATCGTTAAGATGTGCGGCGCGCAGCACGTAGTAGTGATTGTCCTTCACGGCCTTGTACAGCCCCGGTGCTCCCGTCAACCATTCCTCGATCAGGTGGCCGCTGTATTCGGCAGGCCCTTCCTTCAGCCACATGTCGTTGTGCACGTATGGGGTCACCACATCGCCCCACCATGCATGGCCCAACTCGTGCGTGAACAGCGCACGGTTGTCCAGTATGTTCTGTGTGGTCATGAATTGCGGGTACGCGATGTTGGTGGGGATCTCAAGCGCCCCATCCGTGGTGAGCACATAGCCCACACGACCGTAGGCGTATGGACCGTACCAGAATTCGCAGGCATCAATGGCCGCACCAAGGTCCCCGAATCGGCCGATCATGCTGGACAGGTTGGAAGCTTTCGCGCTAAGCCGCACGGGGATATCGCCGTAGGCACCGGTGTGCACGTACTCATGGTCCTCGTATGCCGCCACCGCTACGGCACTGATGTGCGTGGGGATCTCCTGTGCCAGGTTGTAGGAGCGCACCACTGTATCGCCTTCCAAGGCCACTTCGCCGATCAGCTCACCTTGACCGCGGAAGCGGAAGGCCCCGGCCGTCTTCACGTGCGTGGTATACGAAGCACGCTCCACGAAGGAATCAAAGCATGGGTACCACACCTTTCCGAAGTTGGGTGGTATGGTGCTGATGCCGATACCGAGGTTGTACATGTAGTTGCTATCGAAGTAGAAGCCACCCCATTCCGGGTCGCGGTGGGTGCTGCCCTGGTAATGAACCGTCATCTGGATCTCCACGCCCACTTCGGGTGAAACATCGAAGGTGATGTCCAGGAATGCTCCGTCGTGCTCGAACGCCATCGGTCCATCGGGGCCGATCACCGAATCCACCGTCAATTCGAACAGGTCGAAACGGATCGTGTTCACGTCCGCCATCAACGGCACCAGATCGATCGCGGTGACCCCCTTCAACACGCGCCCGGAGTAATCCGTCAGGTCCAGTTGGATGTCGTAATGCAGGATATCAAAAGTGTCGCTGCGCGCTATGGTCTCCTCGATCTGCGTGCGATCCGCTGTTGCGAATAGGGGGCCCGGTGCCTGATGGAAGTAGTGGCAGCCATAGGGGTTCGGTTGTGCAAAGACCGAGGTAACGGACAGGAGGAGGACGTAAGGAACGAGTTGTCGGAGCATGAGGGAATGGGCACACCACATGAAGGGCGTCCGACGAATTTACGGCTCTCCCCGCAGTCGACCGTATCGAAGAGCCAACCAACCGTGGAAGCACGGTCTGCCGGTTCCGTTTGGACAGTGCTTCAGAACTTCCCGACTTTGATGGTGACCCCTGCATTGATACCGCGCAGTGCATCGGACGGTGTGCCGGGCAAGGTGATGTCCGAGGTGTAACGGTAGGAGGCACCCACACCAAGACGCACCAGGGGGATCAGGTTCAGTTCCAGTTCCACACCCGGTTCGATCACGAAGAAGGCTTGTGCATCATCGCTGTACGTATACGGGTCGAAATCCCTCGGCAGCCCACCGTACAGCTGGTATCCGCAGCCACCGGCACCTATGATCACCGGCAGGGTCACATGCACCGCGCTGCGATGTGCGAGGATGGGTTCGATGAACAAGCCTCCGTAGCCCATGCGGAACTGGCTGGGCAGATCCACATCATGGCCTTGCTCGATACGATGTGTATCGTACGCTGCGTTCGGCACATCAGTCACCAGCCCGAAGCCGGCAATGCCCAAAGTAACTTGATGGTCTATCAGCCAACCGCCGCGGAGCCCAACAAGCAGGGCATCCTGCCCCATCACCTTGGTGTAATGTACACTGGGGGCACCCCAGCCCCCGTTGGCCATGTCCTTGTCCGTACCGAAGAGGGTATTGATCTTGCTGTCGTCCTGGGCATGCACACCGGTGAAGGCGATCAAGGTGCTGAGCAGAAGTGTTCGTGCGTTCATGTTCTTGGTGTTTGCTCCTAGGACAAGAAGGCAAGGCAATACCCCTATCCGGATCGATAAAATTCCGTGGCTTTTCTTTTCCTTCCTTGCAAGAGGTGATCGAAGGCATGGACAGCCCAGTGCTGCGGCCTTAACTTTCACCACCGAACACATCCCGAACACCCTGATCCACGGAATACGCAATGTCCTCCACCCCCTACCTCAAATGGCTCCATGAAGTTGAACTCAGCGACATCGACACCGTGGGCGGCAAGAACGCCAGCTTGGGTGAGATGATCCGCAACCTCGGGCAGCTCGGGGTCAGTGTGCCCGGCGGCTTCGTGGTCACCGTGGCCAGCTACGAAGCCTTCATAGCACACAATGTGCTCGACCAGAAGATCCGCGACATCGTGGCCAAGCTGGATGTGGACGATGTGGAGAACATCCGCCGCACCGGCCTGGCAGTTCGCACGTTGATCAAGAACGGCAAATTCCCCGAGGAGGTGTGGAAGGGGATCCTGCAGCGCTACGATGAAATGAGCCAGCAATACGGCCAGGAAGCCACCGATGTGGCCGTGCGTTCCAGTGCCACCGCAGAGGATCTGCCCGATGCCTCCTTCGCCGGTCAACAGGAGACCTTCCTCAATATCCGCGGGCACCAGGACCTGATCAGTGCCGTGCGCAACTGCTTCGCAAGCTTGTTCACCGATCGCGCCATCGTGTACC
>JAGQVV010000140.1 GCA_020437805.1 Flavobacteriales bacterium | reverse complement strand
GATTGCCGAAGGCCATGCTGATGTACACGACAAGCTCCTTACCTGCTTTTCGTGCGAGCTCCGCGATGGTCGCCGTGCGCGACCATGAGCCCTCGATGCTGGTATTGGTGTTGCGTTGTTGGAATGTCTCACTGATACTGAAGGGGTAACCGAGGGAACTTACCCGTTCCTGCTTGATCGCAGCTTCCGCACCGCGCTCATTGGCAACGATGACAAGTAGCTTGCTAGGGGAGCCTTCAATATCGATCCGGTCCAGCACTTCTGCTGTATCCGCCAACTGTGGAATGGCTTTCGGGCTCACGAAACTACCGATGTCGATGGTGTCGAAACCCACGCGTAACAGTGCATTCAGATAGTCCACCTTCACATCGGTCGGAATGAAGGTTCGGATGCCCTGCATGGCATCACGCGGACACTCGATCAGTTTCACTTCGGGTCCTTCCATTGCACGAATGCCTTGTTTATCCGTGTGAGCAACGCGGGTCCTTCGTAGATCAATCCGGTGTATACCTGGACCAGGTCGGCTCCGGCTTCGATCTTCTCCATGGCAGCTTGGGCGCTATCGATCCCACCAACGCCGATGATGACCACCGGCTTGGGAAGTCGATCCCGCAGATACCGAACGACCTCCGTGCTGCGCTGGCGAACGGGAGCTCCGCTCAATCCTCCGGGGCCCATGGCTTCCACATCGCCCGCTGGCGTCATCAACCCTTCGCGGGAGGTGGTCGTGTTCGTAGCGACGACACCAGCGATGCCACTCTCCTTCACCACTGTAACGATATCGTCCAATTGCTCGTTGTTCAGGTCCGGGGCGATCTTGAGCAGGATCGGTCGATGGGGCTCCTTTGCTGCATCGCGCATGACCAACGCTTTTAGGATGGCGAGCAAAGGACCCTTGTCCTGCAAGGATCGAAGGCCTGGCGTGTTCGGGCTGCTCACATTCACCACGAAGTAGTCAACAACCGGGTGCAGTGACTCGAAGCATTTCACATAGTCGTCCAGCGCATGCTCGTTCGGCGTTTCCTTGTTCTTGCCGATGTTCCCGCCAAGGATCATGCCTTTGGGGCGGTTGCGCAACCGTTCCATGGCGGCTTGCACACCACCATTGTTGAACCCCATACGGTTGATCAACGCGCGATCGGCAGGTAGTCGGAACAAGCGTGGCGCTGGATTGCCGGGCTGTGGCAGGGGTGTCAATGTGCCGATCTCGATGAAGCCGAACCCGATCCGCGAGAATGCATGTACATGCTTCGCGTCCTTGTCCATACCTGCCGCCAAACCCACCGGTCCCGGAAAGGTCAGCCCCATGAGTTCGAGGGTTGCCTTATTGCTTGGCTTACGTCCACCAAGCAACGCGACCACACCGGGGATCGAACCGATCACGTCGAGCAAGGCGAAGGTGTAGCGATGGGCACGCTCGGGCGGGAATGCGAACAAGAGCGGTCGTATCAGGCGGTACATCGACGGCAAAGGTATCCGGACCCGGCGAGCGTGTACTCCACCCGGCCGTGCGCCACTCAAGGAATGGACCACCTGAGCCCCGCAAAGGCCCGTGCACCCTGCAACGGTGCATACATGTAGCTCGTATCGAACGTGTATCCGTACGGGTTAGCCACAGGGTCGTCAGCTGTGCGGTCGAAGGGGTCGAAAGGACGCATCAGTGGGTCCACAGGAACGAAATCGAGCAGGTTCTTCACGCCGAAATAACATTCGAACCGATCGTTGAACTGATGCTTCAACTGTACGTTGACCAAGGCGTACGTCGGGGAGTATTCGGGCCTCGGGTCATAGGGTAGCACCGGCAAGCGCATGGGCCCGTACCATTGCCCGGTGAGGTCCGCGTTCCATTTGTCCAAGAACTGATAGCTCATTGTGAACGTGCCGGACCACTCCGGAGCGAAGAATTGTCGGCTCTTGACCGCACCCTCCACGGTATAGACTTCCATCCATGTAACGCCTGCCAACACACGCAAGGGGACACCCACCCGCGCTTCGAGGTTCAAGCTGGCGCCTCGGGAAATACCGTGACCATTCAGGTTGTCGTAGATGATGAGGTCGGCATCGGTCGTGTGATCCGGTAGGATCCGGTTGCTGAACCGTGTAAGAAAGAGTGAACCGTCCAAACCGAAATAATGACGCGCCCCAGGCCACTTGCGCACCACATTGAGCGTGGTGTTCACCGAACGTTCGGGCAACAGGTCCTCGCGCAATACGACCTGCCTGGAGCCGGTGAGCGCCGCATGGTCCTCGGTAAAGAGATTCACCACGCGATAGCCTGTTCCGAAATTCACACGTACCGCCCATCGCCCGTTGGGCGCCCATTTGTAGGCGATGCGTGGAGAGTGGACCATGCCGTGGTTCTCATCGTGGTCCATCCGCATTCCTAAAAGCAGCTTGTGCATCTCGGTAATGCTCCATTCATCCTGTAGGAAGAAGCCCGGCAAGGGCAACTTCTGTGGCGCGTTCACGATGCGGTCGCCAGCTCGTACAGCGGTAGCGACCGTATTATCGTCATACCACGTGTAGCGGTATGCGAGGCCGTAGAGTGTCTCGTGCCGCCCGAAACTGCGGGAACCGAAGAGTTGGCCGAACCACACGAACTGGTCAGCGTTGTATGGCGTGGTGCCATAGAATGAACGCTGCGAATGTCCGTTCGCGCTGAACTGGGCAGTGAGATGACCCGGGACCGGCAGCTGATATTGCCCGATCACCTCCCACCGCCGTGTGCTGATCGATTCCCCGTAAAGGCTATCCCCTCCTGCAAAGGCTGGTGTCCAGTCCATCTCTCCCCCCCATCGTTCCTCCCACACATAGCG
The DNA here is from genome assembly GCA_020437805.1 of Flavobacteriales bacterium. GTDB lineage: Bacteria > Bacteroidota > Bacteroidia > Flavobacteriales_F > PHOS-HE28 > PHOS-HE28. Next base: position 14,463 of record JAGQVV010000140.1, on the reverse strand, counting down.
CGTGGCGATACTGGCCACCCGACGATCCGGCCGACGGAGGGTTAATTTGTTGAAGATCGAATAACGCTCCTGCAAGGTGACATCCGTGAACCCATCGCCGTTCTCGTCCCGTGGGTCACTGTAGTTGAACACGTTCACCCCGAGCAGGTCGGCGACCTTCCTTTGCCCGACCCGAACACCGATATCCGCGTTGTACTCCTGCCACGAAGTGGTCATCAGGTCCGCGGAGGCACGAGGTGCAAGTACGGGGTCCTTGGTGATCACGTTCACCAAACCGCCCATGGCCTCACTGCCATACAAGGACGAGCTCGGCCCTTTGGCCACCTCAACCCGCTCCACGAGGCTGGTCGGAATGCCGCTGAGACCATAGACCGTGCTAAGGCCGCTTACGATCGGCATACCATCGATCAGCACCATGGTATATGGCCCTTCCATCCCATTGATATGGATATCTCCCGTGTTGCACACACTGCAGTTGATCTGGGGCCGTACACCATTCACCATGCCTATGGCATCGATCAGGGCGGGGGTCGGATCCCGGCGGAACAAAGCCGGGGTGATGACCTCAACGGCCACAGGACTCTCGGATCGTGATACCTCACGCATTGTTCCCGTGATCACCACTTCCTCCAACTCGGTCGTGCCTTTCTCCAGTCGGAGTTCGCCCAGATCGTTCATGCCTTTGGCCAGTACAACGCGTTTAACCAATGGTTTGTAGGCAACACCGCGTATGGTGAGTTCCGTAGGGCCAGGCACAAGATCCTCGACCTCGAAACGACCGTCCGTTCCTGTGGCCCCCCCACCCCCTCCGATGACAACGTGGATGAACGGGACCGGCCCGTTCTCGTCGATCACTCTCCCTTCCACTGAGGATTGGGCGTGGACCAAGCGAACAAGACACAAAGAAATGAGAAGTACTAAAGTTCGCATTCCTGGGACAAGGTATCTATTATTTAGCCTAATCTAAAAATTGATTATATTCGCAGTGTGAAAACAGCGATGCTCACCCGAAGCGAGGAGGACCACCTCAAGGCCATCCATATCCTGTCCTCCGCTGATGCCAACGCGTCCACCAACGCGATCAGCGAACGGCTCCATACGAAGGCGAGCAGTGTGACGGACATGTTGAAGCGGCTCTCCGAGAAAGGCTTCGTGAAGCACCTTCCGTACCATGGAGCAACCCTTACGAACAAGGGTCAGGTGCAAGCCTTGCGCCTCCTTCGAAAGCACCGCCTTTGGGAAACCTTCCTCGTGGAACGCTTGGGATTCGGCTGGGCTGAGGTGCACGAGATCGCCGAGCAGTTGGAGCATATCGATTCCGAGAAGTTGGTCGACCGTTTGGACGAGTACCTCGGTCACCCCCTTTATGACCCGCACGGAGACCCTATCCCGGACCGCAAAGGGCGCACGCGGCAGCGCGAGGTGAAGGCCTTGGGGGCATGTTCCGCAGGACAAGAAGTACGCCTTGCCTTGGTGGATGAGAGCACCGATGCCTTACTGCGACTATTGAACGATAAGGGACTGCGATTGGGCAGTGTGCTCACAGTGGAGGCCGTGCACGCCTTTGACGGTAGTGTTGACCTCCGCATTCGCTCCGGTGGGCACATCACCCTGTCGTCCCAAGTGGTCGATCATTTATACGTCGAGCGGATCAGCCAATGAACGAGGTACTCGCATTCTTCGAAAGGATAGACCCCATCCTTGGCGCCTTCATCGCCACCACCTTCACATGGGTGGTGACGGCAGCGGGTTCAAGTCTGGTGTTCTTCTTCGGCAACGCCAGTCGAAAGTGGTTGGACGGTATGCTCGGGTTCACTGGCGGTGTAATGGTGGCGGCCAGCTTCTGGAGCCTGCTGGCACCGAGCATCGCCATGAGCGAACGACTTGGCAACATTCCATGGCTTGCACCGGCCGTCGGTTTCGGGGCCGGCGCCTTGTTCCTATACACCCTGGACAAGGTGATGCCCCACCTGCACATCAATTTCGACCCGTCGCGTGCGGAAGGCCCGGACACCAAGCTCCACCGTACCACATTGCTCGTTCTTGCGATCACATTGCACAACATTCCTGAAGGTCTTGCCGTGGGTGTGCTGTTCGGTGGTGTGGCCGCGGGCATGCCGGAAGCGAGCATCGGTGGTGCCGTGGCACTGGCCATTGGCATCGGCCTTCAGAATTTTCCCGAGGGGTTCGCCGTGAGCATGCCGCTTCGCCGGCAGGGCCTGAGCAAGCTGCGGAGCTTCTGGTACGGACAATTGAGCGCGATCGTCGAACCCCTGTCCGGAGTGGTCGGCGCCATGGCGGTGATCCATATGCAGCCCATACTGCCATATGCGCTGGCCTTCGCAGCTGGTGCAATGATCTATGTGGTGGTAGAGGAGGTCATTCCCGAAACACAGTTGGACAAGTACACGGATATCGCGACGTTGGGCTTCATCGGTGGCTTCATCGTGATGATGGTGCTCGACGTGGCCTTGGGCTGATCTTGAAGAACGATACGCGGCCTTAGCTTCGCGCACCCCGGTTCCCTTTGACCGGGAAGGAAGAGCATGGCCATGCCCACCATAGATGTCAAGAACCGCCGGGCGGGTTTCGAGTACCACTTGCTCGATACGTTCGAGTGCGGCATCGTGCTCATGGGCTCGGAGATCAAGAGCATCCGCGCCGGCGGGGCCAGCCTGAACGAGGCCTTCTGTGCGTTCGTCGGCAATGACCTGATGGTACGGGCCATGCAGATCAACCCCTACGGCTCCAATCCGCATTTCGTGCATGAGCCGAAGCGGGACCGGAAGCTTTTGCTCCATCAGCGCGAGTTGGACAAGTTGCGGAAGAAGTTGAAGGACTCAGGCATCACCATCATACCCACGCGCTTGTTCATTGCGAAGAACGGCTATGCGAAATTGGAGATCGCCTTGGCGAAGGGAAAGAAGCTGTTCGATAAGCGCGAAAGCTTGAAGGCGAAGGACGTGCAACGAGACATGGATCGCGAGGGTTGACCCATGGAATGGCGCTCCCACATCGCCCGATACGGCCAGCGGTGGTGGCCCGGCGAGCCATGGGTTCGTTGGACCCTGCTCTTGCTCCTGACCCTTTCCGGGGTGCTGCGTTCCTGGGACATGTTCGATATCCCGTTCACTCATGATGAACTCAGTGCTTTGGTGCGGGTATACCCCACCTTGAGCGAGACCATCCAACGCGGAGTGATCGAGTTGGACACGCACCCGCCTGGCGTGCAGGTGTTCGAGTGGGCTTGGACAAAGCTCTTCGGTATGTCCGCTTTTGCGGTCAAGATGCCCTTCCTCATCATGTCCATGGTTGCTTTGTTCCTCTTGTTCCGCTTCGCCTTGGCATGGACCTCCGCTCCTACCGCTATCGTGACCATCGCACTACTGAGCTGCATTCAGTTCACAGTGATGTACGCGCAGATCGCTCGCCCGTATGCCTTCGGGCTCTTCACCACCGCCCTACTGGCTGATCAATTGACGAGATTCCTCGCTTTCCACAGGCGGGTGAACTTGGTCATGGTCGGCGTGGCCGCGGTGCTCAGCGCGTATTCCCATCACTTCACCTTGCTTCTTGCCGGGATCATGGTCCTCACGGGCCTCTTGATCGTTCGTCCCGACCAACGCAGGACCTACCTGGTGATGTGCTTTTCGACCGTCGTAGCGTACGTGCCGAACCTGCCCATATTCCTGAAGCAATTGTCCTTGGGCGGCTTGAGCGGTTGGTTGCGCCCACCCGGACCTACGTGGCTTTTCGAATTCGGTGCGTGGCTGCTCCATTTCTCGCCGCTCTTTGCGTTGGTCGTCCTTGCCCTGGCGGTTGTTGCGCTTCGTTCAAGATACAAGGGTACCCGGGCTGCCGGTCCGGCGCGTTCATTCCTTTTGATCTGGGGCTTGGCCCCGATCGTCATCGGTCTTGCATACAGTGTATGGCGTGCACCGGTGATCCAATACTCAATGGCACTGTTCAGCTTTCCTTACCTCGTGATCGCGTTCCTTGCCGGACTTGGTTCCTTGGGTCGTCTTCATGCCTTGTGCGCAACGGCACTGATCGCCTTGGTTGGGACGGGGACATTGATCAGGGACCGTCACCACTACGAATTGTTCTACACTTCGAAGTATGATCTGGCCGTGGAACGTGGAGGCGAGCTGATGTTCTCCGAATTCGGACCGGCAAGGACATTGCTGTTGATGGACATGCCGGATCCGCAGGTGCGATTCGCGGTCGAACACGGTCCGCAGTGGTCCAATGCATTGAAATATGTGAACATCCGGGAGATGGATGCTTCAGCTGTGGACAGTGTCATTCGTTCGTCCAGTGCGGCGGTCGTTCTCTTGGGGATCTCCAACGGCAACCGATCCGCGAATGTGGCACAGGTCCAAGCCTACTTCCCTTTCTTGATCGAACGGCATGACGTTGTCGAGGGACAGGTCTTCGTCTTCGCACGGAAGCAAGCTGAACGGACCGTGAGCGATCGGAACATGCTCGCGCATGCTTCCCCTGAGGGTCACGTCGGCGGCGCTTGGGACATCCATGTCGATCTTCCTGTTCTCGGCGAGACGGGCAAAAGGGAATGGGATCTCAATGGGCGTGAGTACGGTGTGGCATGCGAGGTCACTCTTGATCACGGTTCTGTGGAGGATGGTGCGCTGTTCGAAGTGGTGGCGGAAGTTCTGGCACCCACAGGCACAACGGATGCCGCTGTGGTCCTGGAGCTTCATACCGGGGATAGTTTGGTGACCTATACCACCGGAGAGATCAGCGGGCTACCGAGTGACAAGGTCGTTCAGTTGGTGGCTGCAGGTACGCTGGACCACGTGCCTCACCCTCGCAGCACCGTTCGGATCAAGGCGTACATCCACGATCGCTTGAAGGGTGCCCTGAGGGTGCGCAACATGAAGGTGTACCAACGTGAAGCGAACCCGGTGCGTTACTGGCCCATCACCAAAGTGGAGCGCATGCCAAGGACCCGTTGAAACGAAGGAAGACCGCCATGTGCGGTCTTCCTTCGGACCTTGGGTGGATCAAAGCTTGAATGTGAGACCTACTCCGAGGGTTTCCTTGAACTGCGTGGCGGGACCCGTATAGGGCACATTGTTCTCATCGAACTTGGGAAGCTCGGTGTCGTGGTCGTAAATGAGCAATGTGTTCAACGTGGCGGCGAACCACTCGTTCACTTTGAACGTGAACAAGGTCTCCCAGGTGACATCGATGTTCTGCGGATCGCGCAGGTAATTGCTGAACAGGTCACCACGGGTCATGAAGGTGATGTTCTCCGCGAGTTGGGTGGTGTACTGCAAGCGGAAATAAGCACCCATCTCAAGTTCGGTGGTGTTCCCATTGAGCACGCCATAGACCCGAAGGTCCGGATCCGTGGAACCTCCGAACAAGGTCTCGTCCTGGACGATGACCAAACGCGCCGTTGCAGGAGAGAAGAATGCGGAAAAATTGTCATTCGGCCGGTAGTCGACACCAAGACCGACCAAGGTATAGGCCGGGGCCATGAAGTTGGAGATCCGGACCCCCTCCGCGTCGAAACCTTCCGTGAATTGTGTCTTGAACTGGAACACGCCGGCGAGGTACCATGCCTTGTGCAACTCGTGCCCGAACTTGGAATTCAACTCGATGCGGTCGTCCGTTTTTTGGGGCTCCGTGCCATCGTGAACGTGCTGTCCACCGAAGGCAAGGATAAGGCTGTTATCCCACGCCTTTCGCCCCTTCCGCCAATTGGCGGCTCCATTGAACATGGCGATCCCGCTCACGGAACTGAAACCACCGGCGGACCAATTCGTCAGGTTCACTTGGGTCATATTGATACTGATGACGCCGGACTTCTTCCAGCCTTCCGTTGAATCCGCTATCGCACGCTTGGACATGGTGGCGTGGGTTTCCCGGCGTGTGGTCGTATCCACGTCATTCTGGGCATGGATGCCACCGATCAGAAGTGTGGTGGCGATCAGGGTCAGGGTTCTGGTCATGTTTGATTGGTTAGATGATGGGCCGTTCAGGGTGGTCGTCAGTATCAGTATTGGTCAGCGTTTTCTCTCGACCGAAGGCGGACAGGCGCGAAGGTCGAAAATAAGATCCTCGTTCCGGACCTTGGGAATAGCAGGACATAGGATCCCGCTCACGAAGAAGGACTTGTTAAGTGCATCGCTCACGTCGGTTCCTTTTCGTCGGGCATCTCAAGCACCTCAATGCGCTCACTGATCAGCAGACTTGTGGGCAACATCACCTCGCGGTCTTCTTTTCTCAGCGTGAAGGAAATACTATCGATCCGTTCAATGAGCCCTTCATCCTCTCCGATACGGATACGCATACCCGGCTTGAACCTTTCCTTGCCGTAGTAGCTGCTCAGGATGTTCGTCAGGATGGTACGTGAAGCCGCACCGTACGAGATCGCGAAGGCCAGTAACAACCCGGCAATGATGATCTGTATGTTGGCGGTGATCAAACTGGTGTCGATCCCGGCCACGTTCAATGCCGTTATCACCGTGAACACCACGATCAGCCCGGCCAAGGCCTTGGACACGATACGTCCTCCGGAAAGTCCAGCGCTGGTGGTCAGCTGGGAGACCAGTTTGTTCACTTTGTCCGCACCCCATGATCCGAAAAGGAGGATGGCCGTAGCCGTGACCAAGGTCGGTAAATACGCGAATGCGGCTCCGATCGCAGTGCTGATGATGCGTAGGCCCATCACATCGGACGCCGCCAAGAGGAACACCAACATGGTGAGCCAATACACCAACCCGCCGAGCAGAATGCCGAAGGTGAGCCCGCCGAACTTCCCGATCACCTGATCCATGCCGGATCGAGCGGCCATCGGATCCAACGTTCGACCGGCCACGCGCACCACCACGAGCCGGAGGAGCTTGGCGATCAGCCAGCCGAGCAGCAGGACCAACATTCCTCCGATCAACCCGGGCAATAGGTCCAGAAGACCGGCCACATAGGTTCTGAATGCAAGATCGAGGCGTTCCTGTATGAATGCGATATCCATGATCAAGAGGGTTTGGTGTTCGGGTCCGAGGTTGGTGGGTCGGTCTTGGGCTTTGCGGCACGCCCGGCCATGCGGACCTTCTCGAACATGGCGGGGCCGGGGTCGGCGGCGAAGAGTTGGAGGAAGCGCATCAACAGCATCATGAACTTGACACTGCCCATCACCTCCTTGCGAAGGTCACTTGGCGGCTGGTCGGTGGACCGGATGATCTTGAACGGATTCTCGCTCATGGCTCTTCCCGGTATAGTTCGTGATACATCGCCAAGGCGCGCTCGCGGGCACGCATGGCCCTCATCTTCACAGCGCTCTCCGAGACACCAAGGACCTCCATCATTTCCTTGACGGAAAGTTCATCCTGGTATTTCATCAACAGGGTGGCCCGATCCCCGGGTTCCAATGCCTCAAGTACCGATGTCAAGCGATCCGCCCGCAAGGAAAGCAGTTCCTGCTCGTAACGATCCTCCTGCACGTCCGCCTCCTCGTATCGCTCCTCATCAAGCTCGGTCGTTCTTCGGCGCTGTCCTTTCCGAAGGTGGTCCATGCAGTAGTTGTACGTGATGCTATAGAGCCACGTACCGAACTTGGAGCGATGGTCGAACTTCGAAAGGTTCATGAAGGCCTTCAGGAAGATGTCGTGCGTAAGGTCGTTCGCCAACTCCTTGTCACGCGTCATCCCCACGCATTTCTGGTAGACCTTGGTCGTGTAGCGATCGTAAAGCACCCCAAATCGGTCGGCGTCCATCGCACGCTGCAATTCAGCCACGAGATCCTCGTCACTGAGTTCGGCGTCCGGCTTGACCTTCTTCTTGAATAGCACGTGGGAGAGCAACTGTCAAGGTTGGGACGCGGACCGGTTCAAATGGTCACTTGCCGATCGATCGACCCACGGGTAGGGAGGATACCGATGTGCTGGAATGTGGGCAAGGCCGAATGATCCGTGTTTCCTGATGACAACTGCAGGGTCGCGGGTCCGTGCGGTGTCTCGAGCCGTCCATGGGGGAAAAAGAACACCCCGACACGAAGGAACGTCCCACGTGCCGGGATATCATGTGGGCAATACTGGATTCGAACCAGTGACCCCTACCTTGTCGAGGTAGTGCTCTGAACCAGCTGAGCTAATTGCCCCTTTACCTCCTTTCGGACGGACGGCAAAAATAGCGATGCGGTCGATACGGACTGCGCGATGCACAAAAGGTTGTGCAAGAGGTGTCATTCGTCAGGATATCCGGAACCCATCGATGTTACCTTTGCCGCCGAAAATCGAATTCGTCATGGCTTCCAGTACGCCGAGCAGCGGTAGGATCTTCCAGAACCCGATCCTTGAGTCGTTGACCAAGACCCACATCGCCATCCCCTTGGTGATCTTCTATGGGATCGGGATCGCTTCGGGTTATTGGTCGGTCCACAAGTTGAACATCGCTGTTCTTCCCACGCTCGCGATGTATCTCGTTGGAGCCCTGTTCTTCACACTGATCGAGTATACCGCCCACAGAAAGCTCTATCACATGGGTACGGCCGGCAGCGCGCGAAAGGTCCGCATCCAGTATGTCATGCACGGCGTGCATCACGACCACCCGCGTGACAAGAAGCGCCTGGCCTTGCCTCCTGTGCTTTCCGTGGTATTGGCTGCGGCTTTCATGGGCTTGTACTGGCTTGTCCTGGGTGATCATGGCATCGCATTCGGCGGAGGCTTCATGACCGGCTATGCGACCTATCTCATGGTGCATTACGCCGTGCACACGATGAACCCGCCCAAGAACATCTTCGGGGTGCTATGGAAGCACCACAACCTGCATCATTACGTGGGTGATGAAGGCGCCTTCGGGGTCAGTTCACCTCTGTGGGACTACGTGTTCAACACGATGCCGGAAGACCCCATGAAGAAGCGGAAGTCGGCTGCTGCCGTCTGAGCGGTTCATTCGTGATCCCTGCCGTAGCCTTTCTGGTTCTCCTTGTACAATTCGGCTTCCGCTTTCAACACCGCTTTCAGGCTATCGCTCACCCCTTTCTGCTCGAAGCGGTCCAGATCCGGCTGGCCGGCGGACACCCAGGCCGAATACCACATGCTGCCCACGCATAGTATGGATGCGTTCATCCTGTTCTCGACCATGCCCATCATGGCATCCTCATAAGCGGTAGTATACTCCCTGGAATACGTACGCATACCGCTTCGGCCTCTGTCCTCGAAAACGAATTTCCGATCCTCCGGATAGGTCATGCTAAGGCGCTTCTCGATACCGAGGACACTGTCCAGAAGCATATGACTGGCGTACACCGCATCCCAGGCCGCGTCCAGAGGCCTTTCGATATACTGTGCACGTCCGACGAGATGGTCGTAGTTCTCCGCGGATAGTTCAGGTATCCTTGACTCCCAGAAGGCATGGATACCGTACTGGTCGGTCAGTTGACCATTGTAGTTCTCCGTGGTGTGCAGCGGTACATGGGCGTCGCCGACATAATGGCCCATGTCCGCGGAAACGGAGAGGATACGGTCCACATCACCACGTTGGAACGCGCTGACCAGCCTACCGTACATCACTTGGATGTGCCAAGGGACGATGCCGTATGCTTGAAGGGTATCCTCCGTGAACTTTGAGACCGCGTCGTTCCATCTACGGGGCACCACCTCGAACGGGTCCTGCCCTGCGTGGGCATAATGATCGATATCGATATAGTGTCGCTGGGCCTCCCCCTCCACAGCATAACGCCTTCGGTCAGGATCAACGGCATGGTCACTTATGAAGTCGATGTGGCGCTTGTAGAAGCCGAACATCTCCGGCGGCAGGGTGAAGCAGGCCATCCGGTTGATACGTTTATGACCGTAGAAGCCCCATGCGTTGACCGGTTCCACCGTCCGAACAGGAAGCAGGAAGAGTAGGAACAACAGACCTATCAATGCGATGAGGGTCCGTCGGATCATGCCTTCACCAGGGTTTCCATCCGGACCAATTCCCCGTTCCGCAGCACAGGGATCACCCTGCTCTGGTCCGGGGTCAGGCAGTACTTCACGTCAGGCAACAACTGGAGTTGTTCGATCCTACGGCGACGCGGAGCGGCTTTCAACAAGCTCAGGAAATTGTCCCGGGCGCTCATGTACATATACTTCGCAGCAATGCTGGAATCCTCCTCTACACCGAACTTCCCGGACTCAAGCAAACGCTCCATCACTGCCCCGGCGAAGATGGAGTCCTCAAGATTGAATTTGTCCTTCCAGCCCGAGCAGAGCAACAATATGTTCTCGTTCTGCTCCACCAGCCATTCACTCAATGCGCTCAGGTTCAAGAAGGCTCCTACCACCATGGTCTTCGCATCCTTGGCCAGGTTGATCGCCTTCGTGCCGTTCGTCGTGGTCATCACGATCGTCTTCCCGCTGAGATCCTCCCCCACGTACGCCAGAGGCGAGTTCCCGTAGGTGAAGCCATCCACCACTTCACCGTTCCGTTCGGCTGCGGCGATGAATCCAGGCTTTCCGATGTAGGCCTTTGCTTCTTCGATGGTGGACACGGGAATGATGCGGTCCACGCCGTTCTCGAAAGCAGCGACCATGGCACTGGTGGCCCGTAACACGTCGATCACCACCACGATGCCCATGTCCTGCGCATACAGCGGAAACTGCCCGGGCATGAAACACACCTCAACGCGGTACTGGTAGTCCGCATTGTTCATGTTCGCCTCCATCATGGCTTGGGCAGGAATGGGGCCTTCACGACGACGCCTTTCACGGCTTTCCCTCGAATATCCACCCGAATGGGCGTGCCTTCCACAGCCATGGAAGAGGGTACATAAGCCATACCGATAGGCTTCTGCAGGCTTGGGCTCATTGTTCCGGAAGTGACCTTGCCCACCACAGTGCCTTGTTCGTCAAGAACGGGGTGGTCATGCCGCGGGATACCGCGCTCCACCAATTCAAAGGCCACGAGCTTACGCGCTGGCCCCTTCTCTTTTTGTTCCTTGAACACGGGCGCATCGATGAAGTCCTTCGTGAACTTCGTGATCCAACCAAGACCGGCCTCGATCGGGGACGTGGTGTCGTCGATATCGTTGCCATAGAGGCAGAATCCCATTTCCAATCGAAGTGTGTCGCGCGCTGCGAGCCCAGCTGGCTTGATGCCGTGCTGCTTCCCGGCCTCCATGATCGCGTGCCAGGCTTTTTCCACGTTCGGGTTCGGCACATAGACCTCGTATCCTCCGGCACCCGTATACCCGGTCGTTGAGATCAGCACCAGACCAACTCCTTTCATATCAGCGTACATCGCCGTGTAGTACGGCATGGCACCGATGTCCTCCATGAAGAAACCCTTCAAGGTATCCAGGGCTTTCGGCCCTTGCACGGCCAACAAAGACATGTGATCACTGATGTTCTCCAGCTTGGCATCGAAGCTGTTGTTCTTCTGTATCCAGGCCCAGTCCTTCTGCAGGTTGCTGGCATTGACCACAAGCACGTAATGCTTGTCATCGCCGTGTTGCATGTTATAGACCAGCAGGTCATCCACGATACCGCCCTTGCCATTGGGCATGCAGGAGTACTGGACCTTTCCCGTGGTCAATTTCGAGGCATCGTTGGTGGTGATGTGCTGGATCAGGTCCAAGGCACCAGGTCCCCGGACGATGAACTCGCCCATGTGACTAACGTCGAACATGCCCACGTTGCTCCGGACTGTCAAGTGTTCATCGTTCACACCGCTGTATTGAACGGGCATAAGGTAGCCCGCGAAAGGGACCATTTTGGCCCCAAGGCCTTCGTGGATGTGGCTGAGCGCGGTTCGCTTCAGTTCGGTCGTGATCTCCATGGAGCAGGATGATGGGTTGTTGATAGGGGCCTGTTGCAGGGGTTCCGGTTCATGCGTTCCGGCCTTTCGGTCCGGAGGCGGAGGTGCCTTTTTGCAGGTCGCTGAAGAGTTCAAGATAACGATCGCGCCAAGATCGCACGGAATAATGTTCCTCTACCGTGGTCCGTGCCGCTTGGCCGATCCGCTGGCGAAGGTCGGGATCAGCGATGAGTTGGCCGAGTTTCAGGAGCCATTCATCTTGGTCTCCGGCCAGCAGGCCGTTAACACCCTCTTGCACAATGGATGGGTTCACCCCAACACGCGAAAGGACCACCGCCTTGGCCATGGCCATGTACTGCAAGCCCTTGAAGCCACACTTTCCGCGGCTCCAGACATCGTTCGGAAGGGGCATGATGCCGATGTCAATGGCTGCAAGGTCCTCGGCCTCGGTGGCACTGCTCCAACGGATGTTCTCCACGGGAAGACCTTCTCCATCGAAGTCGCGGTCGCTGATGACCCTGAATCGGATGCGATCACCCCACTCCGCGTAGACGGCTTTCAACATGGGCAAGACCTGTTTGAGGTGCGCCATGCTCGTGTGGCTTCCGGTCCAACCGATGACGACCGGACCGGTCGAGATCTTGGCGGTCGGGCGGTAGCGGTCGGTGTCGATCACGGTAGGGATCGTTTCCACCCTGGTGCTGTACTTCTTGGCGTGGTCGGCCAAGAACGCATTCCCTGCGATCACAAGGTCGGCCAAACGAATGATCCGAGCGGTCTTACCGGGGTCCTTCAACCAGCGCAACTTGCGATTGCCTTCGCTGACATCCATGTGCCATATCGCATCGTCGAAATCATAGATCAAGGGAACCCCCGTGGCCGCCAAGGCACGCTCGAACCGCGTGCTACCCGTCATGAAGGCCTCACGCTGCACCATGACCAGATCGAAGTCCTTGGCCATACGTACATGTTCCTGTCGCCTTTTCCAGCTCTTCATGAAGATCCGTGCCTTCGCACTGAGCTGCCCGGGCGAATAAAAGCGTCTATCGTCCTCCGCATCGATCAGCCAGGCATAGTGGAACGAGAAGCCGTGGCGTTCCCAATAGGGTACGAACTGTTCGAACCTGTACCGTTGGCTGGGCGACCTGTCTGGTCGATGTGCGGCGATGAAGAGGACCTTGGGCATTCGTTCGGAGCACCACAAAGAAAGGTCGCCGAAGCATAGGATGCCGGGCGGCTATCTTTCGCGCTCCAATCCATGAAGGGTCCTCGACTTTTCCCCCGCTGGGGCATCCTGGTGATCGACCTGATGCTGAGCATGGTAGCGCTGTCCGTAGCCTACCTCCTCCGCTTCAACTTCGAGATCCCACAGGTCGAGTTCGACCTGCTATGGCCGGTGTTCCCGATATTCTTGGCGGTTAGGCTCGCATCGTTCCTGATCGCGGGGATCCCAAGAGTGATGGTGCGGCACACCAGTACCGAAGATGCACGCCGGATCTTTCTCACTGTGCTCGGCGGCTCATTGGCCTTCGTGGTGATCGGTGCCATCCGATTCTTCTTCGTGGATGGCGCATACATGCTGCCGTTCTCCGTCGTGGCGATCGACTTCATGGCCACCGCGATGCTTATGATCAGCACCCGGATCCTGTTCAAACTGCTCCATCTGCGATCCAAAGGGGCCGGAAAGGACGTGATGCGCGTGATCATCCATGGTGCCGGGGAGGCCGGCCTGATCACCAAGCGCACTTTGGAACGATCCGGGACGGTGAAGTACGAGGTCGTGGGATTCGTGGACGATGATCCGCGCAAGGCCGGAAAGAGCTTGGAAGGTGCCCCTATCCAACCTACCGGAAAGCTCAGCGAACTACTCGCGACCAAGTCCGTGGACCAGGTGATCATCGCCATTGCGCACCCGGATGCCGACAACCGCAGGAAGGTCGTGGACTCCGCCATGGCGGCCAAAGTGCGCGTGCTCACCATTCCGCCGGTTGATGATTGGATCAACGGTCAATTGAGCGCCGGGCAGATCCAAGAGGTGCGTATCGAGGACCTCTTGGGCCGTTCCGTGATCCAGCTTGAGGAATCCATGGTACGGAAGCACTTCGCCGGGCGGAATGTCCTTGTTACGGGTGCCGCAGGGTCCATCGGCGGCGAATTGGTGCGTCAGCTTGTCCGTTTCGGTGTGGGTCGATTGACCTTGGTGGACATCTCGGAATCGGGGCTTTACGATATCGATACCGAATTGAGGAGCAGGATCGACGGCGTCGAACCCACCGTACGGGTCGCAGATGTGCGCGACCGGAACGCCATGGACCGGATCTTCAGGGAACACTTGCCTGAGATCGTGTTCCACGCAGCGGCGTACAAGCATGTCCCGATGATGGAGGCCCAGCCCGAGGAGGCTGTCCGTACGAACATATTGGGAACGCGCATCGTGGCGGAACTGGCGGCTTTACACGGCATCGCGCAATTCATTCTCATCAGTACGGACAAGGCCGTGAATCCCACCAGCGTCATGGGGGCTTCGAAGCGGATCGCGGAAATGGTGGTGAACAGCCTTCAACAGGCAGGACCCGGCGTGCCGCAATACATCACCACCCGATTCGGCAACGTGCTCGGGTCCAGTGGATCCGTGATCCCCTTGTTCCGACGTCAGATCGCCGCTGGTGGCCCCGTTACCGTGACCGACCCCGA
>JAGQVV010000139.1 GCA_020437805.1 Flavobacteriales bacterium | reverse complement strand
ATCGGCTACGCCGCAGCCGCAGATGCCTGGGGTGGTCTTGTTCGGATCACCTGGGCAACCGTCGGCGCAATCCGTGGTTCCGTCCAGGTCCGAATCAAGATCTTCAACAGAAATGGTGAAGGTGCATTCCGCGGAATGGGAGTTCGCATCGATAACTCGGTATGTGATATTGGTGCTACCTACCGGAAAAAAACTTCCACTTTCCGGGCCAGAGATGCGTATCAAGGTGCTGCCGGTGCAGTTCTCTGAAACCACTGGCATTGAATAGGCCACGATCGCACCACAGGAGCCGATCGCACTGGCAACCGTCATGTTCGGAGGGCAGGACAAGGTTGGCACTTCAGTGTCCCGTACCGTAGCGGATTGTTGACACGCCGTGGTCAAACCATTCACATCTGTAACGGTGTAGGTCACTAAAAAGGACCCAACGACCGTGCTGCCGGCTGCTGGATCCTGCGTAACGGATAGTATCCCGCAGTTGTCCGAAGTGCCCACCGTGCTCAAGAGGTCCGGCATTGTTCCCGAGCATGCTCCAGGGGTGTTGTTTATCGTTACCGATGCTCCGCACGCCACGGTCGGTGGTTGGTTGTCGTCTACTTCGATCCGGTATGAGCATAGGGCAATGTCCTCTACACCATTCTCATGGACGAATACCACCGTGTACATGCCTGGCGTCAAGGTCCGGTCGAGGCTGGCGGTGATCTCCGACCAACCCGAAGGGTCGAACGTGGCCAAGGGTGTGGTCACTTGGGAGCCGGATCTGATGTAGGTCTTCTCTGCGATCCCATTTCCCCAACAATTATCGGCGTACGCGATGGGAACCACCGTGTGGTCAACGCTGCAGGAATTAGCACCCACGACAAGGCTCACGCTCGCGGGGCAAGTGAATGTGGGTGCGATCGTGTCCACACCAAGCAGTGTGGCCGTGCAGGTGGAAGAGGTGGCACCCGATGCGTCGACCGCGCTGATCGTAACGGTAGTGGAAGTGGAGAACGGGATCATTGATCCAGCTGCCGGGGTCTGTTGGATCAGCGGTGGTGAAGTGCAATTGTCGGATGCTGTGTAGTAAGAAAGGAATGAAGGGACCTGGATCCGACAGGAACCGTTGGCATATGCCGTTTCAATGGGCTCCGAAGCGGGACAGTTGAGCGTCGGTGCGGCGTTATCTTCCGGTGTCAAGGTCACAGTAGGGCTGAAACCGGTCCCGCATCCGGGCTGGCTTAGTTCGACCTTATAGAGCGTTGGTCCAGTAAGGTTCGACCAAGTAATGCTGTTCGTGTTGGTGCCGACTTGGCTCCAAGAACCACCGCCATCCGTGGATGCCGCCCAACGAACGATACTGCCGCTATACCCACTGATGGACAAGGTGCCGGAGGCCGGGGATGGGCACACCGTGCCAGCCCCGCTGAAGGTGCCACCACTCGGCGTTGCACCTACTGTTACCGCCGCACTGGCCGAAGCACTGCCACTGCATAGTCCTGTACCGGGTACGGTATACACGTAGCTGCCTGGTGCCATCGTTGCAGGGTCGTACATTCCGGCAGTAACAGGGCTGGGTCCGGACCATGTACCCCCGTATTGAGGGCTGCCGCCGAGATACCCGAAGAGGGCCACCGGTGGGGAACCGCTGCAGATGGCCAGCGTACCATTGATCCCGGCATCGGGCGCCGCGGTGACCTGGATGGTGTTCGTAGTGGCGGTGAGGCATGACCCGCTACCAACGGAGTATGTTACATCAATTGGCCCGGAGAGCCCGATCGGGTTGAAGGTCGAACCCGACACACCGGTCCCGGACCATGTTCCGGACATGGTGTTGCCGTACGCGTAGTATACCCCATCCACATCGAACCCGACGCTTCCCGCAAAGGGGCGAGTGATACGCACATAACGTGCTTCAGAGGATAGAACGATGTTGCTGTATACGGCATTGGTCGAATTGGTACTTACCGTACCGTTCGAATTCCCTGGTGGGCTCGCAGTATTCCCGGAACTGATGTTCGCAACAGCGGACCCACCTTGGGATCGCCATAGGATACTGATATTGGTTCCTGAAGGAACCACAGTACCCAGGTCCACAGTTACGTACCCTCCGGTTGTGTTGAAACTGGCGTAGAAGCCCATGACAATACCAAGCGCACTGTTCGGGTTGGTAACATTGCTGCTGTTGGTCACAGCAGTGGCCCCGCCGGACGCAGCGGGGGTGAGCAAGGAACTGAGGTCCACTGGTGAGGCATCGGAGCACATGGGTGCCGGTGGTGACCAGAATGAAGGGTCACTGCCACCGACACCCGCGAGTTGGCCTTTGAAGAGATATCCGTTCTCGTTCGAATGACCCGTGATCGAAATGGTTCCACAGGTCAGGTCGGTCTCGAACGTTCCCGCAAGAACGATGTTCCCGGAAGCGTCAGCATCGATAGCTCGAGCGCTTGCATCCTTGGAACTGGTCAATTCATCGATCCTGGCCAAGAGCCCCGTTGGCCGGAAGCTTGCCACGAACGGCTGGACCTTGCCCGTGGTGGACACCATCGTAGTGCTACCTATGGTGATGTCATCCTTGAAATTGCCGGTCAGATGAACGGCTCCTCCTTTTCCGATCGCGATCCCCGTACCTCCTGTGGTGTGATGGGAACCTGTTGAGGTCCCCGTGGTGACCCATTGGAAATGACCGTTCGCGGTGTTGATCCGACCCAAGTACAAAAGGTCATGCGTACCGGTGGTGACCGTGCCAACACCCGGGAAGGTGCAGGGGTCATGTGTGATACCGGTGATGTACAGCGCATCACACCCGGCCCTCAATGCGTTCATTCCATAATTGCCATCATTGGACTCGGTCAGGGACGTGGTCCATTGGTGTGCCCCGGAATTCGAGAATGATGATATCCGGACCTGCTTGTCGGTCGGCGTCGTGCTGGTGGCCAGGGTGGTACCGGTAGGCCCATACCATCTGAAGGAAGCGTTCTTGGCCCTGAACGAAGTGTAGATCCTATCGTCGTCCGTAGTGACCGCTGAGGGCAGTTCATCGTCACCACTTCCACCGGAGAGCAGCCATTGGCCGGTACCGTTCAGCTCATAGGCGGCCAGGACCAGGTTGTCCTTGCCCGTGGGAAGCGCGGAGGAAACGGTGCCGAAAGTGGTCGTGATCCGCCCATTGATCGCACCGAGAACAACCACCCTATCGGTATTCACGGAGATGCCGGTAGGAATGTCGTTGCCGCTTCCCCCAAGCTTTGCACGCCAGCGTAAGGCACCTGCCGGGGTGTACGACGCTATGAACCAATCCTCGTCGCCGGAGCTGATCACCGTACCAGAGCCGATGCCTGACATCCCATGCAGGTCGATCGTTCCCTTGAACCATCCCGTGACGTAAATGTTCCCGGCTGCATCCAAGGCGATATCCGTGGCCTGGCTCTCCCCGATACCACTCGGCGTGAACGCCCATTCACGAACGCCTGCAGCGTTCTGCTTGATCAGGAACGCATCATTGTTGCCAAGAACGGAACCCAGTGTTCCTGTTATGAATCCGTTGCCCTCGGTGTACCCGCAACTGTATATGGCCCCGCTCGAGCCGAAGGTGGCTACACCGGTGACCTCTTCCTTATCGGCGCTGGCCAATGCTCTTCCCCAGTTCCATGTGTAGGATTGGGCGTCAATGCATTGCGTTGACCACCAAAGGGTCGCAATTACCAGGATTGTCGATCGCCGTAGAGTCGTGGGCATCGTTCGAGATTGAAGCGCGGAGTGTCCAGTTCCACTTTGGGCCAGGGGGGTTGAACGGATGTGCGGGAAATTGGTTTCGACCATATGGGCACCCTCATGAGGAAGCGACCGTTACCTTTTCCGCTGGACAGCATTCCATGGATGTGAGCACAGCGCAGGTCCCCACCAATGAAACGGCCGAGATCGAAGCCGCCAAGGCCGATGCGCGCCGTTTCACGCCACTATACGAGCGTTACCACGCTGATGTGTTCCGATTCGTGCACCGCAGGGTACGACGGATGGAGTTGGCCGCGGACCTCTCGCAGGAGACCTTTCTCAAGGCGTTGCTGGCTTTGCCTCGATATGAGGACCGTGGATACCCCTTTCGTGCTTGGTTGTATCGCATAGCGTTGAATGAGGTGCGCATGCACTGGCGCAAACGGAAGGAAGTGTTGATGGAGATCGGTAGGGCTGAGGTGTTCGGGCTTTCCGAAGAGATCGGGACCGGCACATCGGAAGAGGACCTGCTGCGGCTCACCTCGGCCTTGTCCAGATTGGATGAGACCAAGGCCCAATTGATCGAACTGCGTTACATGGATGGAATGAGCTTTGCTGAACTTGGACAAGTCCTCGGTATCGCGGAGGACGCGGCCAAGATGCGCACCCACCGAGTGCTCGCGGTCCTGCGCACCTACCTTAAGCCCCGGGAATGAAACGTCGTTACCAAATCGCCCCTGGAATACGATCGGATGGACCGAGCGATGAAGAGATCGCGCGCTACCGGGACCCGAAGAAACTGTTCTACAACTATCACAAGGCGGTGCTTCGACCGAAGGTGCCGATCTACAAGGACCCCAAGGCCTTCTTGGTCTTGTTGCTGATCGTATTGTTGGCATACTTCATTGCAGAGGTCGTGGATAAGGACCAGGGATCCATGGACCACACTGTACCGAGCGCATTGGATCGGTCCCCCGAAGGCGAGTGATCCGCCGGTCGGTCCTACCTTCAGGCCCTCCAAACTAGGTCATGAAGAACTCCTATCGGCTCGCCCTATCCCTGTTCATCCTTCCGACGCTATCCGTTGATGCCCACGAGGGCATGTGGGTCCCCACCTTGCTGAAGAGCATCGAAAGCGACCTGCAGAGCGCAGGCCTGCAGCTCTCCGCTGAGGACGTGTACAGCGTGAACAATGGCAGTATCAAGGATGCCATCTTGTTGTTCGGTGGTGGGTGTACCGCTGAGGTGATCAGCCGGGAAGGGCTCATCCTAACGAACCATCACTGCGGGTTCAGCGCCATTGCGGACCACAGTACAGTGGAACAGGATTACCTGAAGTACGGCTTTTGGGCACAGGACAAGGCCGCCGAACTCCGGAATGGAGGATTGACGGCCACCTTCGTCGTGCGTATGGAGGATGTTTCTTCCCGGGTATTACCGGAATTGAAGAGCGGGTGGACGGAAGAGGAACGACGTGCTGCTGTGGGCAAGATCGCCGAGGGGATCACCAAGGAAGCGATCGATGGAACGCACTTCCAGGCTGTCGTTCGACCGTTCAACTTCGGGAATTCCTACTTCCTGATCGTCACCGAGACTTTTCGGGATGTCCGGTTGGTCGGGGCTCCCCCCAGTTCGATCGGAAAGTTCGGGGGGGATACCGACAATTGGATGTGGCCACGTCATAACGCGGACTTCAGCATGTTCCGGATCTATGCCAACGCGGACAACCTGCCCGCGGACCCCGCTGCAGAGAACATCCCCTTTACACCAAGGCATGTTCTGCCCATAAGCCTGAACGGCACACGACCGGGTGATTTCGCCATGATCTACGGCTTCCCGGGCAGCACTCAACGCTACCTGACGAGTTACGCCGTTGATCACGTGATGAACACCGCCGATCCCATGCGCATCGCCATGCGTGCAGCCAGCTTGGAAGTGATCGATGCCGCCATGCGGTCCAGTGATCATTTGCGGATCCAATATGCGGATAAGCAGTCGGGGATCAGCAATGCGTACAAGAAATGGATCGGTGAATTGCGTGGGTTGAAAGACATGAACACGCTGCGTACCAAGCGTGCGATGGAGGAGGACTACATCGTGCGAGCGGAGAACATGGGGCTTGACGCATATGCCGCGGTTCTCCCGGAATTGAAGGAGTTGTACGCTGCATATGCTCCCTACGCCACTGCGCGTGATCTCTTTGTTGAGCTGGTCTACTATGGACCGGAGTTGTTCCGTTATGCGCGGCGATTCAATGGTATGGTGGACGGTGCGGAGAAGTTGAAGGCGGAGAACAAATGGGCCGACGCAGCGAGCGAAGAACTCAAGGTGTTGCCCGGGTACTTCGATGCACATCACGTCGGCGTGGATAAGCGGATCCTGAAGGCGATCCTTCCGATCTATCTGGCCTACCTCCCGGAGGGGTTGCGTCCATCGGTGTTCGCGGAGGTCGATGGTAAATTCAAAGGGGACACGGATGCCTGGGTGGAGGACATGTATGCGCGGAGCGTATTGACGAAACCGTCAGAATTGGAACACTTGCTGCAAGCGTCCCCGAAGAAATTCACAAAGACCATGAGCAAGGATCCAGCCTATCGCGCCTCGCAAAGCCTGTTCGACCATTTCCTGCAGAACGTCCGGCCCAAGCACGTGGAATTGGGAGACCGGATCGAATTGACCATGCGGACATACGTGAAGGGCATGATGGAGATGGACCCGCAGCGCACCTTTTGGCCTGACGCCAACAGTACCCTGCGCTTGTCATATGGGAAAGTGGAAGGCAGCGAACCTCGGGACGCCGTGGTCTATGGGCCGTACTCGACCCTTGATGGGGTGATTGAGAAGTACATACCGGGTGATGTGGAGTTCGACGTTCCTGAGCGGCTTCTGAAGTTGCATGCAGCCAAGGATTATGGCGATTACGGGCTCGATGGGACCATGCCTGTGTGTTTCACCTCCTCCTTGCACACCACCGGAGGCAACAGTGGCAGTCCCGTATTGAACGGTCGTGGAGAGCTCATCGGCCTGAATTTCGACCGGACATGGGAGAGTACCATGAGCGACATCCAGTTCGACCCGGACAAATGCCGGAACATCTGTGTGGATGTCCGGTATATCCTTTTCATCGTGGACAAGTTCGCCGGGGCTGGGAACCTGATCGAGGAGATGACGCTCATCCGGACGGAGGAACCCCGTTTGATCGCATTACCTCTTCACCGATGAGCAACAACTGGACCGAGCACGGAAGCCAACTTGTGCGGCATTTCAAGTTCCCTGATTTCATTGCCGCGTTCGCGTTCATGACACGTGTGGCCATGGTCGCGGAAAAGATGGGTCACCATCCGGATTGGACCAATGTGTACAACACGGTGGAGATCAGGTTGAGCACGCACGATGCCGGTGATGTGGTGACCGACAAGGACCGCAAGTTGGCCGCTGCGATCGACAAGTTGGTGGATTAGCCTGCTTCACGCTTTGCCCTCAACGTGAAAAGCCACCCCGAAGAGTGGCTTTCACGTTTAGGGAGTGGCAGACTCAGCCTACTTTCTCCACGTTCGCTTTGATCCGCAAGGTGGTCTCCTTGGGCTCCGTGTTCGCGATCACGGTCACGGTCTTGGTCTGTGCGTTCTCTTGCTTGCCCGGCTTGTATACCACCTCGATCTCACCGGTGCCACCTGGGGGGATCGGGGCCTTCGGGTAATTCGGTACCGTGCAACCGCACGATCCGTTGGCCGTCTCGATGATCATCGGCTCCTTACCGGTGTTGGTGAAGGTGAAGATCTTCTTGTTCTCACTATCCTGCTTGATATTGCCGAAGTCATGCTCGTACTCCGTGAAGTTCACCGTGGTCTTCGGTGTGTTGTCCACTGGCGGAGCAGCGTTGGCCATTGGATCGAAGGCTTGATCGGCGGACAGGGTGGCCGGGGTGGTGGTGGCGGCAACATTGTTGCCAGCGGCCACGGTACTTGAGGAGGCCTTGTCGCCCACGAACTGGTTGGCAGCGAGTGCCACGAGTGCCACGGCGATCACAGCGAGTAGAGCGATCTGGATCTTGTCTTTCATGGGTCTGGGTTTCGTCGGATCGGATTGGAGGCACAAATTTAATCGATATGACCAAGGCGTATGAGCTTTAACACACCCTTAACAGGCCATGTTCCTATGGTAGCCTCCGGGAGAGGTCAGGGCTTCACCATTCCGAATCGGTGGAACGAGTCGTCGGATAGGCTCTTCAGCGCTTGTTGGAAGGAGCGATCGACCGGATTGTCCGCATTGATCACCTGCCAATAAGCCGAGGTATCCCAAAGGTCCCGAGCGATCAAGCCCTTGAGCCGGATCGAGATCAGGTCACGGGAGCGCCGGAGCCCTTCGGGGTCCTGTTCAACGCCTTCCTTTTCGCCATAGGCTTCCAATTCGGCCAGTAGGGCATCATCCACCATGAACGCGGTGCGGAAGGCATCGGGATCCTTGTACGCTGCGATAAGGCGGTTCCGGTTCGCATCCACGTAAGCCAAGGCGAAGGTGTTCAGTACACCTTTCCGCACCAACTGCCCGAAATGGGCCGAGCTTTGGCTTGTGTCGATCGGAACGAACACGTCAGGCATTATCCCGCCGCCGCCGTATACGATCCGCTTGTTCATGGTGAAGTACTTCACCGTGTCCGCCGCATGGATACTATCCGCCACGGTCAACTCACCTTTCCCCAAACGATCGATCTTTTCCCGCTGGTAGGCTTCGACCCCGTCCTCGTAGGACTTCTGGATGGAACGACCCGAAGGCGTGTAGTATCTTGAAACGGTCAGTCGGACCGCTGAACCGTCGGACAACATTACAGGCCGTTGCACAAGGCCCTTGCCAAAGCTCCTTCGTCCCACGATCAATCCACGGTCCCAATCCTGGATGGCGCCGCTCACGATCTCGCTTGCACTAGCGGAGCCTTCATCCACGAGCACCACCAACTTACCCTTTTCGAAAAGGCCTTCCTTCGTGGCATAGGTGTCCTCGCGGGGCGAAGTGCGACCTTCGGTGTATACGATCAACTTGCGATCACCGAGGAACTCATCGGCCATCTCGATAGCGGTGCGCAGGTAACCTCCGCCGTTGCCCTGCAGGTCCAGGATCAGATCCTTCATTCCTTGGCCTTCAAGGAACACAAGCTTCTCCCGGAATTCCTTCATGGTGGTCGCACTGAATCGGCTCACCTTGATGTAGCCCACGGATGGAGTGGCCATGTACGAGGCTTCCACGCTGTAGATCGGGATCTTGTCCCGGGTAATGGTGAAGTCCAACGCACCCTCCACGCCTTTGCGAAGGATCCCGACATCCACTTTGGTTCCCTTCTTCCCGCGTAATCGGGTCATGACATCATTGTTCTTGAATCCGACACCGGCCACATTCTCCCCGTCGATGATCACCACACGGTCACCGGCACGGATCCCCAATCGTTCACTCGGACCACCAGCGATCGCGTCCACCACATAGATGGTGTCGCGTACGATGTTGAACT
Organism: Flavobacteriales bacterium; assembly: GCA_020437805.1. Taxonomy (GTDB): domain Bacteria; phylum Bacteroidota; class Bacteroidia; order Flavobacteriales_F; family PHOS-HE28; genus PHOS-HE28. The sequence continues at coordinate 7,718 of JAGQVV010000139.1, read as the reverse complement.
GGATACCTACCCCTTCGAAGTTGCCTTTAAGGGGTTCATTCACCTCCTCCAGATCCTCCTTGGGGATATAGATCGAGTGCGGGTCGAGTTCCTCGAGCATGGAAACGATGGCAGCATCCACAAGCTTCTTGTTATCCACATCATCCACGTACATGCGGTCGATGTGGTACAACAGGGAACCGAGTTTACCCACGGTTGCAGGGTCGTCGGTGAACTGGGCTTGGCCGTTGAGGGCTATTCTCGCAAGCAGCACGAGGACTGCGAGCGGACGAAGGAGGAATTCAGTTGAACGCATGGGCTGATGTCTTGGAACGGGCGAAATGCGTGCCAGGTTGCCTTCCTATGATGAACGGGGGTGAAAGATCGTTAACTACGTCAATAATTCCTGGTGCGGACCATCTTGCCTTTCCTGTACTTCTCCGAGCGGACCACACGGCCCTTTTCGTAATACTTCCAGAGACCGTTCTTTACACCATGCTTATAACGGCCTTTGATCCCTTCCTCGCGGAACATCCACGGGCCTTTACGCTCGCCCTGTCGATACTGACCCTTCAATGAAACGTTGCCCATCTCATCATACTCCGTCCAGTCCCCGTGAGGCGTTCCCCAACCATAGACCGCGAAGATCAACGGCCGACCATCCGGATAGAATGCTCGATAGACACCCGAAGGTGTGCCCCGTTTGTAGTCCAGTTCCACAGCTACCCGGCTTGTGTCGTTCGTGAACCTTCCGATGCGTCTCGAGGAAGGCTCGTTGCTGATGGGGTCATAGGTCACGCCATGGGGAGTGATGTGGCCGTTGTTGGGTATCCATAGCGTATCCGGTTGAGCGGAAGCGTGGACCGGGAATGACAGAAGAAGTGCGAAAAAGGTGTACTTCATTCGGCGGCACCAACAGAACGGCCTCGTTCCACACGGAAGCTGATGCGCAAGGATGCGCCATGCTGGTCGGTCAAAGTTAACCGATGCATTCCCTTGGACAGGTCCATGGCCATCCGATGCTCATTCCTGGTGCTCCCAAGGTATGCTCCATCAATGTCCCAATGCACAGTGGCGTTCGGGTCCCGGTGTGCAGCATGAAGGACGACTTGCGAGTATGATCCGTCCAATTCGACCGGGATGAAAAGGTGAGCTCCGTTCTCGGGGTATATCATTCCCAAAGGGCTTTCGTGCCCGGTAACCTGCGCCGCGGGTAGGGTCCGGTATTCCGGGTGGTGAATGGAATAGTAGTATTCCACCTGAGGTGGCAGTACGAACCAGGATGTTGCGGTGCCTTGCTCTCCGGGAGCTACCCGCCGGGTGCCGGTAGGGTCCAACACGATGTGCAAGTGGTATGGGCATGGCGGGGTTCGCAGCGCCTGAGCGATCGTCCAGACGGTATCAATAGGTGTGCAGTCCATGTTGGCCCTGTAACCACTGGCACGGCACGTGGGTATCCTCTGCAATGCATCGTACGGCGGGTCGAAGCCATGACCGTCCGGAAGGATGCCGAAGACCTCAAAGAGGATGGGTGCCGCAGCAAGTGTGCCGGTGAGCCCTGGGCGGCCTTCACCATCCGCATTGCCGGTCCACACGCCAACAGCGTATCGGTCGGTCACTCCGATGGCCCATGCATCGCGGTGCCCGAAGCTCGTTCCCGTCTTCCAAGCCATGGCCTCCGTACCGCTGAATTGTTCCCATCCGGCTTCCATCTCGGGTCTGTTCAGGGTTTGAAGTGCCTTCAGGGTATGATGAATGGATGCAGCGGACAGGGGAGAGGAACGACCGACCGGATCATCATTCATGCGGTATGTGGGCGCGTGGATCCCGCTCCTCTCATTTCCGGTGGATGCCACCCTGGCCATGGAAGCGTAGGCACCGGTCAATTCCCATAAGGTGCTTTCCGCACCACCAACGATCAATGAAAGCCCATAATCATCCGCACTGCGATCCACGTGGTCCAGTCCCATTGCATGCAGGGTGCGCAAGGTGCGGTCGATGCCATGGGTCTGCAATGCGCGCACGGCGGGCACATTAAGGGAACGTGCCAAGGCTTGTGAAGCCGGAACCGCGCCGTCAAAGCGATCGTCGTAGTTACGGGGTGCGAACCCTTCGTAGTGGGTCGGTAGGTCAAGTACGAGCTGGTGGGGCATCAATTCACCGCTCTGCAACATATCGGCGTAAAGGAATGGCTTCAACAAGCTCCCGCTGCTTCGACGTGCTTGTACGATGTCCACGGAACCAGCGTGGGCCGCATCGGCTGAGGGAAGGTTGCCCATGTATGCGAGAACCTTTCCCGTAGTTACATCGAGGACGATGATCGCTGCGTTATGCACCCCGTTCGCCTCGAGCGTTCGTGCATGGCGTTCAGCGATCCCTAGTACGCGTGATTGAAGTACGCCGTCGAGGGTGGAGCGCACTCGCTGTCCCCCGTGTCCTTGTACGCGTGCGGTCATCAGCAGGTGGTTCGCACTGTTCGGCAAGGCGAATGGTGCATCCGGCAGTGGTTCCTCCTTGGCCAGGGACCGGGTCACGGGGTCGATCTGAGCGGTGGCACTGAGGCGGTCCAACAAACGATCTCGCTTTGCCTTCAGCGCATCGCGTCCTTTTCCGGGGGTGATCCGTGATGGCGCGTTCGGCAACACGGCAAGTGTTGCACATTCGGCCCAGCTCAGCGTATTCGGTGGACGGCCGTACCACCGCCACGCGGCGGCCTCCAAGCCTACCACGTTGCCACCAAAGGGTGCGTTCGCCGCATACATGGCAAGCAGTTCATCCTTTGAGAACCGCAGTTCCAAGCGTATGGCGAAGGCCATCTCGCGAAGCTTGTTCCACATGGATCTGCTCCGGGTACCACCTACCATTCTCGCCAGTTGCATGGTGATCGTACTTCCACCGCTGACCACACGCCCTGCTCGTCGATTCTGCTGCGCGGCCCGCACCAGCGAGGGAAGGTGGATGCCCCAATGGTCCCGGAAGTGGCGATCCTCGAATTCTAGCAGGCACGCTTCAAAACGCTTCGGGATACTATCGGCCGGTGGCATTCGCCATTGACCATCACTGGCCACGGTGGCTGCCAACAAGCTTCCACTTCGATCGAGCAGTACCGTGCACTTCGGCGCATCGAACAGCGGATCCATGGGTCCCCACTTGGCCCGGACGAAAAGGGCCGCAAGCGCAGCTGCTATCCACCACCACCGTTTCATGGTCCCAGGGAAGGTGCCACGATCAACACCTCATCATTCTTGAGCGCTCTGTCCCACGGTTCCATCCACCACTTCCACCCAAGTTCCCATGGCGCGGGCATTCACGGTATGGTCGTACATGGCTTCGCAGTGGGCACCGGGCAAGTAGTATCGACCCGTGTAGGCTGCTGTCAACATCACCCGATATGTATTGCTCTGGTTCCGCCAGAGATCGAAGTAGGTCATGACACGGTCATCGCGCACATCCTGATAACTGAACGGCGAGGCGGCCACTGCGCTTTCCGAGCCTTCCATCCGCGCATTTCGGATCTCCCAGCCGGAAGGGAATATCTGAGTGAGCGCCAGTTGCTGGTAGCCTCGTGGCACTCCGCCATTTCCGATGGAGACCACCGCCACGAAGTCCGTGCCTTGTGCCAATCGCTTGGGATCGACCGGGCTTCCGTCGACACGTTCGTAGTGTACATTCATGGAAATGCCGCGTTCGTTCGCCTGTTCCTCTCCGGCCAATGGGGTTCCGGTACGCACCATGCGCACATAGAGGACGTTCTTACCGGTGTTCTTGACGGCAACGGTCGCCTTTCCATCCGGGGTAGGCAGGTCCGCGTGAGCCACCGCCTTTTCGCTGAACCGGTCCTGTGCCTTGCCACCAACGGTGAGCGTGTAGTTCATGCCTTTCCCAAGCGGTGTGCTCTCCGCGAGGCGCGCCACGGCCATCAGTCCAAAGGCCGTGCTTTGTGTGCTGTACCAGCCATCGGCACCGAGTTGCTTGGCAATGCGCTGGATCATGCCCGCAGCTTCGGCGGTACGGTCCATGGAGAGCAGTGCTACGGCGATCAGCGCCTCGTCACGTAGGTCACTTCCATAAGTGTACGCCATTTCCGTGTAGGCCGGGACCGTTGTTCCAAGCTCCTTCACCAATTGTTGAGCTACATCCTTTCGTCCGATCCGGGCATAGGCGGCAGCAAGGACCCAACGCGTTCGCTGGTCCAGGTCCTGTCGCTCGCGCAAGCGGTTCATGGCGGCAAGTTCCTGTCCACCGGCCAGTGCCAAGACATACAGGCGGTATGCTTGTGTGAATTGAAGCCCTTGGTGCGACCAACCATTCGGGATGTGGTTGTTCCAATTGCGGGCAGCGTTGCGTTGGAAGGATAACCAACCGGACTTCACCCCGCCCGGTGCCTTGAATCCTTTGCGTTCGGCCTCCACGATGAAATGACCCGCGTAGATCGAGGTCCACTGATCGTATTGGCTGCCGCTCGGCCAGTAGTTGAAGCTGCCATCGCCTCGCTGGAAACGGGGCAAGCGTTGCAAGGCATACTCCACATTGCTGCGCATTTCATGCACCGAACGGTCCGGGAGTTCCATCACGTCGGCAAGGAACAATTGCGGGAAAGCCTTCGAGGTGGTCTGTTCCAGGCATCCATGCGGGTAGTCGATCAGGTACCGCAATCGACGGCCCATATCCACCGGTGGTATCGAGCTCACCTCGAGGTAAGCGCTATTCGTTCCGCTCACGCCCAAGGGAAGCGGTGTGTGCGTCCACTGATCACCGCCCATGATCATGGCCTCCACCACATCTGTTGAGGGTAGGTTGGGTTGGCGCACTTGGAGCTCGATCACCTCGGAGGCTTTCTCGCCAGCGCCTTCCACGCTCACCTTCACTTTCGCTACACCGATCGACTCTTTCACGCGGACCTTGAAGCGCACCACCTGATCGCCGACACTGTTGAATCGTATCGTCTTTTGGGCTGGCCCTTCCGGGGTCAAAAGTCCGTTGGGTTCCAGCTTCACCACCACGTTCTTCACCTTGGTGTCCATGGCGAATACGGTAACGGGCAGGTCCACCAGTTCCCCGGGGGCCAGCACACGCGGCATGGTCGCAAGTACCATCAATGGCTTGCGCACGGGAACGGTCTTTTCCGTATTTCCGTAGGCCTTGGCACCATCGGATGCCACGACCATGACGCGCACGGAGCCCACGTAGTTATCGATGGTGAAGGTGTGTTTGGCCTTCTTGTCTCTGGCGATGGTGAATGGTCCGAGGAAGCGTACGACCGGATTGAAGCGGTTCGCTTTAGCCTCCTTTGCGGGACCGGCATCATCGCTACCACCCAGTGCCAGTACCCTTGCCAGCTGTCGGCCGAAGGCACCGATCACATCGTCATAGAGGTCCCAAGTGCGTACACCGAGTGCTTCCCTTGCAAAGAAATGCCCCCACGGGTCGGGCGTCTTGAAGCGGGTCAGGTCCAACAGACCTTCGTCCACGATCGCCAGGGTGTAGGTCATGGCCTTGCCTTCGGATTCGCTCACTTCCACGTTGAACGGCACATCGGTCTTTACCTCATTGGCCATGGTGATGACCGGGAAGAGGTGTGTGTCGTCATCCTCAACGAGGATCGGCAGCACGCCGTAGAGTCGGATGGGTAGGTCGTTCGCGGTCTCGGCATGTGCCTGGAGCACGGTTACATGCGCGTATACGTTCGGCGCCATTTCGGCGGTGATCGGGAAGGTGAATCGCGTCTCCGCTCCCTTCAACTCGACCCATTTGGCTTGAAGCACACGGCTGCCCGTCTCCAAACTCACCAAGGCGCGGCCTGTTCCACCTGAAGGGATGATCACTGTGGCCTTGTCACCCACAACGTACTTCTCCTTGTCAAGGTTGAAGCTTAAAACCGCAGCATGATCGGGATCCTCACGACGGGAGCGTCCTTCCCAGCCCGGCCAGTCCACATAGGCTTGCGTGGCGCTTGCATGGCCGCTCTCTGGATCGGTAACGCGCACTACGAAACGGCCCCATTCCGGTCGGTCCATCCGGAACTTCACCACGGCACGCCCTTTGGCATCGGTAACGAGGTCCACATCCTGACGGAGCTCCACGCTGGGTGAGGAAATGTAATTGGCCGTTCCGCTCATGTTGCCATCCCACCACCAGTTGCGCTTCATCTTGTAGATCTGGGCCTTCAAGGTCCTTCCTGCCACGGGTTTCCCATTGGCATCCACCGCAACCACGTTATAGTTGTAAGTTGTATCGGTCACCAAGTTGCCCCAAGCTGAGCGAACTTCCGGTGCTTGGATCCCGGTGTAGCTTCGGTAGGGGAAGTAGGGTACTGAAACACGGTCCATGCTGGCATCGCCTCCTGCCTCGAATACACGAGTGACGATATTCGTGTTCACCACAGCAGGAGCGCTGCGTCCGGTCTCCATTTTCAGCTCGAAACGGGTCTCACCCTGCTCGTTCAATTGTCCGTCAAAGGCGAGCTGTTCTTCGCTGGGCACCCATGTCCGCAGGTCGTTGAAATTGAACTTCTCGTAGCCTTTGAAGTTCGCATTGCCACTGGTCATCGTGATGGTCACACGCGCTTTGAGGGAACGCGCTGGTGCACCGTGCAGCCAGTTCGATCGTAGCGTGATGATGTCGTTCTTCCCACGCATCAGCTTGTCCTCGATGTCCAGCAGGATCTTCAGCCGGTTCGGTTTCACGGTTTCGACGCGAATGCTCTTGTGGAATGTAGTGCCACCCACGATCACCTTGGCGTTCCAGAAACCGGTGGGTGCATCGGACGTTGTGGCGCATCGGAACGAATAGACCCCATTCTCGGATGAATTGCGCACGTGTTTCTGGTCCAAGCGTCCGCGAGGGTCCGTGAGTTCCAGGACGACCGGATGGTCCTTCGGGATTTTCTTCTGAACGTCTTGCAGCATGAAGCTTAGGTAGAGCGAATCGCCCGGTCGCCACACGCCACGTTCGCCGTAGATGAGACCTTTCAGTCCGCGGTCGATGGCCTCCCCATGCACATCGAACTCGCTGACCGAAAGGGAGGAACCATCGGCGAGCTTGAGGTACCCGCGTTGATCACCCTTGCTCGCGACCAGCAGAAAGGGCTTGTGCTCCGTTGAAGGAACCTGCACCATTCCATCCTTGTCCGTCACCAGGTCCGCCATGCTCTTGCGCTGGAGGTCGAGGACCTGCAGTTTCACACCCGAAAGCGGTTTGGCCGTACGTAGATCGCTCACGACTACCAACAAGGAGCCATCATTGCCACCCTTTGCGATCAAACCCAGATCGGAAGCGAGAAAATTGCGGGCCACAGCGGATCGGCGTGTGAAATAGGAGGGTGTGCACGGGTCCTCACGCTCGCGGTAGTTGTAATCCTCGTAGTACTCATCGTAATAGTCACCATAGTACCAGTAGTCTTCGATCCGGTCATAACTCGCTTGTTCTTCTTCCCAGGTACGTTCTCGTTGAAGCCCTGTGTCATCCGTGGTTTCGCCGCAGGGGTATACCGAGTGCTGCTTCCCAAAGGACAATTCCACCCGATAGATCGCGCCCGGTTCCGCATGGAAGTGATCGGCGAGGTCCAGATGGAAGCGGTTCCATCTGCCCGGATCGGGTGCATCGGCGGTCTTCAGAGGTACGGTCTTTCGTGTTACCAAGCGACCTACACGGGCCAGTTCTCGCTCGCCATTCAATTCGTTCACTTGGAAGAACTGAGCAACGTTGTTGGCGTGAATGCGAATGATCCGGACCTCCAC
>JAGQVV010000138.1 GCA_020437805.1 Flavobacteriales bacterium | reverse complement strand
TTCAAGCTCGGCTTCCTCACCGGCCTCACGACCACCCCGACCTTCATGCACCGCGGCGGTGTCACGAACATCGACAAGATGATCCTGGACCTCGCCAAGAAGGTCCCCATCCTGCAAGTGGAAGCCCTTGGCGAAACCGCTGAGGACGTGGTGAAGGAGGCCAAGCGCCAACTGAAGATGGGCTTGAAGAAGGACACCACCGTTTTCAAGATCCCCGTGAGCCTCGAAGGCCTGCGTGCCTGTCGGATGCTGCGCAATGAAGGCATCATGGTCAACGTGCACCTGGTATACACCCTGCAGCAAGCCTACATGGCCATGCAGGCAGGCGCCAACTACGTCTGCCCCTTGGTGGGTCGGTTGCAGGACCAGGGCCACGATGCCCTTGCCTTGGTGCAGCAGTGCGTGAATGCGGTGAACTACTACGGTTACGACAGCAAGATCATGTTCAGCAGCGTGCGTACCGTGGAGCATGTGCGCAATGCCGTTGACATCGGTGTGCACACGATCACCGTGCCCTGGAAGCTGATGAAGCAACTTACCGACAACCACTTCACAGCGATCGGCACCCAACAATTCTACGTGGACACCCGCCTGATCACCATGAAGGTGAAGGATGTGCTTACCCGCAGCAACCCGACCGTGAAGGAGAGCGCGACCATCAGCGAGGCGCTGGTGACCATGACCAAGCATGGCTTCGGTGCCGTCATGGTGGTGGATGCCAAGGGCAAGAACAAAGGAGTCTTCACGGACGGTGGCTTGCGTCGCGGTCTGGAGAAGGAAGGCAACAAATTCCTCGAGAAGAAGTTGAGCACCCTGAAGTTCAACGCACCGTTCACCATTTCACCGGAAGCCTTGCTGGACGATGCCCAGAAGGCCTTCAAGGAACACAAGGTGGATACCCTGAGCGTGAGCGAGAACGGCAAGCAATTGGGCATGCTGGACATCCAGGACCTGATGAAGGCCATTGCCGGCTGAACGGTCCATGGACCTGCTCGTCTTCCACGAACTGGGCACTCGCTTTGTCACCGAACCCAAGGAACTCGCCAAGAAAGCGGCCGGCATCAAGGCCGTGCTCTTCGATTGGGACGGTGTGTTCAACAACGGCTTCAAGGACATCGACGGCGGCAGTCCCTTCAGCGAGGTGGACAGCATGGGTGTGAACCTGCTGCGTTTCGCACTGTGGCTGAAGCAGGACCGGCTTCCCATTGCCGGCATCATCACCGGGCAACACAACCCCTTCGCGGAGAAGTTCGCTGAGCGCGAGAAACTGCACGCGGTGCATATGGGTTTCACGCACAAGCCCGAGGCCTTCGATTCCTTCCTGGCGACCCATGACCTGAAGGCCGAGGAGGTCGCATTCTTCTTCGACGATGTCCTGGACCTTCCGGTGGCAGTGCGTTGCGGGCTCCGGGTGCTGATCGGACGGAATGCCTCAGCTTGGTTCACGCATTACGCCGTGAAGGAGCATGTGGACATCGTTACCGCGAATGACGGTGGGCACCATGGTCTACGCGAAGCCTGCGAACTGCTGATCGAGATGTTGGGCCAAGGTGATGCGGCATTGGACCACAGGGTCGCCTACGATGCCACCTACCAACGCTACCTCACCGACCGCCAGGCCGTGAACCCCGATGTGTTCCGTAAGCCGCGCTGATCAGCGCAGCGCGATCCGGATCGTCTTGTCCTTGTCGATCACCACGGCCGCCAACTTGAACGGTGGTGGCCCCATGTTCACCGGGGCATCGTTGCTGAACCCGTATGGCTCCTTCGGCCAACCGATCCAACTGGTGTTCAGTTCCTCATCCGCATTGATGTCGTGGAAGACCTTCACTGCGTACGTACCGGGTGCCACACCGCTGAACGTGCAACGCACGCTGCGGCCATCTGCGGTAACGCTGCGCAACACACAACCCTCCTCGGAATCGTAGGCATCCTTGTTCGGGCATAGTGCGAGACGCAGCATACCGCCCGCCTCGGGCTTGTTCAGGATCGTCTCCACGCTCAGGGTGAGCTGGGCGGAAGAACTAAATGGACAGGTCAGCAGCAGAAGAAGGAATGCCCGATTGAAGCACATGGCGCGAAGATCAGTCGATCATTGGATCCGACAAGGCATGTGCCAAGCGCTTTCGGAACTCCGTACGCGGTATCTCGATAGCGCCCAATTGCCGGGTGAAAGGATTGATGTACTGCGAATCGAAAAGTACGAAGTCGTTCACTTTCAAGCGCTCCACAAGGGCATAAAAGGCGGCCTTGCTAGCATGGTCCACGCGGCTGAACATGCTTTCACCGAAGAACGCGCCCTTCAACCCCACCCCGTAGATACCACCGACCAATTCCCCGTCGCGCCATGTTTCCACCGAATGTGCGAATCCGGCCTCATGCAAGGACTGGTAGGAGGCGATGATGCGCGGATCGATCCAGGTCTCCTCGCGGTCCGCACAGGCGGTGATCACCGCGTTGAAGGCCTTGTCCATCGTGATCCGGAATCCTTCTGTTCGCAATTGGCGCTTCAGCCGAGCGTTCGGGCGGATCTCATCCAAAGGGAAGATCGCCCGCGGGTCGGGGTCATGCCAATAGAGTTCACCGTCCTCATGGCACATTGGGAAACGGCCCTTGGAATAGGCGTTCAGGAGGACTTCGACAGGAATACGTGAAGTAGGCGGAAGGCTCACGGAAGCTTCAGGCTGCGCTGTTGCCAAGCCGATCTCCCTTGCTGCAAGCGCACCACGTACATCCCGGCGGGCAATGTACCGAGACGCCCATCGGCAAGCTGGACGACCTCATCCTTTGCACCCAGGGTCTTGCTCTGCCATACGGAACGTCCGGTGGCATCGAACAGGATCACATCCAACGGACCATCCACGGGCGCCACAAAGCCCAACACGTTGTCGAAAGGCGAGGGGAACAAGAGGAAACCCTGCCCAACCGCATGTTCGTCCATGCCGATGCCGAACTCCAGGATATCACTGGCAACATTGAAATCAGGGACCCCGAAGCCATACGCGTCATTCGGGGTATGGAAGAAGGATGCGCTGCTGCGTACGGCTTCCATGACCTCCTGTGCGTTCCGCGTTGGATGCAATTGCCACAAGCAGGCCACCAACCCGGCCAATACCGGAGCGGCGAAGGAAGTGCCGTTGGCCGATGCCACGCTGTCCACCCCGGGACGGAGCACTGTGGTACCCCATCCCATGGCGCACACATCGGGCTTCACACGGCCATCGGCACTTGGTCCAAAGGAACTGAACGGGGCATGTTGCTCCAGATCGCCTACTGCACCTACCGTAAGGATATCGATCGCATCGGCCGGTGCACTGATGAAATGCCACGGGCTCGACCCGGAGTTACCGGCGCTGTTCACAGGGATCATCCCTTTCCGTGAAGCAATGCCAGCAGCGATGCTGATGCGCAAGGTCCGGCCATCCAGGTCAGCGTAGCTGTGGTCCATCGTGCTATCGTCGAATTCTGTATAGCCCAAGGAAGTGTTCAGTACATCGCAGCCCAAGCTGTCGGCGAGTTCCGCTCCCATCACCCAGTTATCCTCTTCAATGGGATACTCGGTCGCCACATCCTCGGTACGCAGCAACACATAGTCCGCGCCCGGTGCGGTGCCTACGAGCTGTCCTTCAAGGTTCGATGCCATGCAGGAGAGCACCGATCGCCCGTGCGCATGGGCATCGTATACGTTATCGTCGCCATCCACGAGGTCCCGGGCCAACACGATCCCGTTGCGATCGCGCAAGGCCGAGAAGGCAGCCGAGGCATCCACTCCTTCAAAACCGGAATCAAGCACGCCGATCAGCATACCCTGCCCTTGCGCTCCTTCGGAGTGCAAAAGATGCCCGTTGAGCATGGCGATCTGCCTGAACGACGGGCCGTAGAACTCCTCCTCGCCATCACGGTAGGACTCCAGGTCACGGAGTTCCTCGAATTTCGGGCGTGAGGGCGGCGCGAGGGATGCCCCCGTGGGCCGGATTCCGTGCACGAATGGCAGGTCGCGAATGGTGGCGACCACATCGGCGTCCGTGGTGCGCACCGTGATCCCGTTGAACCACTTGGAACGTGTTAGCACCTGCACCTCTCCGAGTCCGCGCACCTGCTCGATGTATGCCGGGTCCACCGGCAGATCAAGCTCGTCGTAGGCTATGTTCTGTGCTGCACGACGCGCGATGGCCCGGGCGGAAAGGAAATCCTCGGGCTGGTCCAGGCTGTACGGCGTTTCGGCCTTGTCCGTGAACTGGACCCAGTAGGTGTCCGGGGCGGTCTGAGCGCTTACCCAGGTACCGAGCTGAAGGGCTACAAGGGTCGATATCGTTCCAAGGAAATTCCTCATCAGTCGCTTCCGTGCGCCACGGCGGTCATGGTCCAACGCCAGCCGACCACACTGAACTGGCCGTTCACGATCTGGGTATTCGTTTCCTCCCTGTACTTGGAGATCATGCCCACCCCGCGTGCATATCGTTCCTGGAATTCCCGCTTCTCCACGAAGTTCGGCGGTACCGTGTTCTTCACGAGGACCGTGTTCTCATAGGATGACCCGTTCAGCACGAAGGGCTGGTCGACCTCATCATAGGCCACGGTGAGCTCTGGCTCGGTATTGTAGATGTTCGTATCCCAGGTCCGGCCATCGATCACCGGGAAGGACAGTTTCAAGCGGCGGACATTCTCCTCGGTCATCTCGGCAGCGGTACTGTTGGCCGTGGAGGACCACACGTCGCGCACGACCCACTCGTCGTTCCCATCCCGCACATAGCGTAGGATCCGTCGGGCCGGACGCCCTTCATCGTCCACATAGGCCTCAGCGACCCGTTCCAGCAGGCGATAGCTCACGCTGTCCCGCACGTTGGAAGGGTCGTCCTGCCACAAGGAGTCCACTTGGTACTCCACCCAACTCCCCACATCGGTCGGGTAGTAGTCCAATCCGAGATCCACCACGGGTTCTTCGTCCTTCTTGCAACCGGGAAGGAGCAGCAGCGCGATGGCTATTCCGAGGAATGGCGCGTAATTCATGGCTTCGTTTGGATTTCGCGATCGATGAAACCGCCACCGATCACATCATCTCCCGAATAGAAGACGGCACTCTGCCCGGGTGCGATGCCTGTGACGGGTGCATGGAACTCAACTTTTACGCGTTCGCCGTCCATGGAGAGGGTCGCCGGGGTGCCTTTGTCCTTGTACCGGATCTTGGTCACCGCTTCCATTTCACCTTCCAACGCAGGGATGGATTGGAAGTTCGGCCGACGCACCCACATGCTCTGCTTTTCCAGGTCATGCTTTCGTCCGAGCACCACGGTATTGGTCTCCGGTCGGATATCGGTAACGTAGAGCGGCTCGCCCGTTGCGATGCCCAAGCCCTTGCGCTGCCCGATGGTGAAGAATGGATAACCGTCATGCTCGCCGAGTTCTTCACCTTCCACGCTCAGGAGCTTACCGTGCGCGAGCTTGGCCGTGGCCTTGGGTTCCTTTCGCTTCAGGAATCCGCGGTAGTCGTTGTCCGGAATGAAGCAGATCTCGTAGCTCTCGCTCTTGGACGCCAATTCGGGAAAGCCACTGTCCATGGCCATCTTCCGGATATCGCTTTTGTGGAACTGCCCGATCGGGAAGCGCGTGCGGGCCAGGTTCTTCTGCTCCAGGCCCCATAACACGTAGCTCTGGTCCTTGCCGGGATCCAAGCCACGGCTCACCACCCAGCGTCCACCATCCTCCAATTGCCGCACCTGCGCGTAGTGGCCGGTGGCGATCAGTTCACAATCCATCATGTCGGCCCGTTTCAACAAGGCTTCCCATTTGATGAAGGTATTGCAGAGCACGCAGGGGTTCGGCGTACGGCCCGCGAGGTATTCGCTGGTGAAGTTACCGATGATGGCATCGCCGAACTCCTCCCGGATGTCGATGATCATGTGGTGGAATCCACGGCTTACGGCCATGTTGCGGGCGTCATTGATGCTATCGAGATCGCAACAGCCCGTGATGCGTTTCCCTCCGGAGCTATCCGCGTAGTCCCAGGTCTTCATGGTGACGC
>JAGQVV010000137.1 GCA_020437805.1 Flavobacteriales bacterium | reverse complement strand
GAAAAAATGGACGAGTTGAACATCACGACCGCGTGGGATGATGTCGTGGGCTCCATGGTGGCGCGGCACACAGTGAGCGTCCGTTTGCGGCGCGGCCGGTTGAGCGTACGTGTGGACTCGGCTCCCTTGCGTCAGGAACTCTCCTTCATGCGCGAGGCCCTGAAGGAGATACTCAATCGTCGCGCTGGTCGCAATGTGATCGAGGAGATCATTCTTGAATAAGGCGAACGAAGAAGCGGCTGGAGCAGGAGGTGAGCATCCAGGTCCAGCCACTCTTGCACGTTCTAATAGCGCTCGCGGCCGCTGAAGAAGAAATTCCCTTCGATCGCTGCGTTGTCGTCGCTGTCACTTCCGTGCACGGCGTTCTTTGCCTTGCTTTCCGCGAAACGCTTGCGGAGGGTGCCTTCCTCAGCTTGGGCGGGGTCGGTCGCTCCGATCAGCTTCCGGAAGTCCTCCACCGCATTGTCCTTTTCGAGGATCGCAGCGAAGATGGGGCCGCTTGCCATGTAATCCACCAGTTCACCGTAGAATGGGCGCTCCTTGTGGACTTCATAGAAGATGCCGGCCTCCTCGGAGGATAATCTGGTGTACTTGAGGGCGATGATCTTGAAGCCGTTGCTGGTGATCATATCGATGATCTTGCCCGCGTTCCCGGCGGCCACAGCCTCGGGTTTGATCATCGTGAAGGTCCTGTTCATCATAAGGTTGTTGAAAAAGCGGGGCAAAAATAACCGGATCGAGCGAACTATCCGGGCGCAGAACATTATTCCTTCGTGCACCGTAGGAGTCCCGCACGGGCCTCTCCCTGATCCAATCCCGATCCGATATGAAATCCAAACTTCTTGCTTCGATCACGATGGTCCTTGTTCTCGCCGCTTGCGGCGGGGCGCCCGAGGCTAACGATAACAGCGATGGCCCAGGGCTTGTGATCGGCGGGGAAGGGACCGATGATGCGGTTTCAAGCCTCTACCAGATGCCGACGCCCAACGAGTTGTTCAGCTTGGTGCGCGATCTCGCCGGCGATGGACAGAAGCGCATGCTGAATCCGGCATCGAACGTGGACCGGTACGCCAGCCTGCCGAGCCGTGCATTCAATTTCGGGGTGTATTCCACGGATCTCGTATACGCAAGCTACTTCAAGCTCAACGTGGAAGTGGCACGCTACTACCTCACTTCGAAGAAGTTGGCTGAAAGCCTGGGCATCTCGTCGGCGTTCAGCGATGCGGATTTCGTGCGCTTGGAGGCGAACCTCACGCGCGGTGATTCCTTGGAAGTGATCAGCAATGACGCATACACCAAGGCCTACTCAAAGCTTCAGGACGAGGAGATGGGCGCCACGCTTTCCATGGTGTTGGCCGGCGGTTGGGTCGAAAGCATGCACTTGTTGTTCCGCCAGATCGATGCGTTCGGCAAGAATGAAGCCTTGCTCACGCGCGTGGCTGAGCAGAAGGTCACCCTTGAGCATCTCATTGACCTCATGGAAGCACAAGCGGGCAATGCCGACGTGGCTGCCATGCAACAGGAACTGCTTGCCATACGGGATGTCTATGATCAGGTCAACGTGATCCGCGTTGCCCACCAAGGAACCTCCGCAAGTGGCCGAATGATCCTCGGAGAGGATGTGCAAATGGAGATGACCGAAGAGAAATATCACGCGTTGGTGCAGGCCGTAGAGGACCTACGGACACGAATGACCGCACCAGAGGACCAGACCAACGCCTAATCGAACGAGACCATGAAGCACACCCTTCGCAGCTTGGTGGCCATCGCCACGATCATTCTTGGTGGATCGGCCGCCTTGGCACAATACAAATGCGCGGACTACCACAAATTCAACGCATCGCCGTCACCGGATAAGCGATTCTCCATGAACGGCCAGAGCAAGAGCGCCATGGTCCAAGTGGGGCAGGAGACCGAATTGAACATCATCGTGTACCGGGCCCAGGACTACCGGATCTCGGTGTGCCACGACGAAAAGATCCTCGGCGAGGACCTGGCCATTCGGCTTGTCGAGAAAGTACGGGTACCGTACGAAGAGGTCGTGGACGAGACTGTGATGGAACCGGTCCTCGATGATCAGGGAAACCCGACCGGAAGGACACAGGAGGTGACCACGAAGAGTACGCGGCGCGTGTACCGCGAAGAAGAGAAGGTCCTCTGGGACAACACAGCCAACGACATGGCCACTGAGATCGAATTCTCCTGTACGGCCACCAAGCGCATCGCCGTGGAGGTGATCGCCCGGGGCAACAGCGAAGCCAAACCGAAGAAGAGCGGTGAAACGAACGACATCGGTTGTGTGGGGATACTGATCGAGCACATGCCCACACCAGCTCTCGGTTTCTGAGATCTGAAGGGCGGATGGTCGGGGCGGCTACCTTTGGGGCCGCCCATGTCTTTCACATCCGTCCCCGAGGACCAGCTGGAGAAGTTGCAGGTACTTCTCGACAAGCCCAAGCGGCTCGCCATCGTATCGCACTTCAATCCGGATGGGGACGCTATCGGGAGCAGCTTGGGGTTGATGCATGTGTTGAGGAGCGCAGGCCACACTGTGAATGTGGTGATGCCGAATACGCCTGCCACTTTTCTGGATTGGTTGCCCGGTCGAAAGGAACTCCTTTGCTTCGATGCTTCGCCGGACGCATCAGCCTCGACCATCCGAACGAGTGATATCCTCTTCTGCTTGGACTTCAATCGGCTCGATCGGATCGGCGCATTGGAACAAGCAGCGCGCAAGGCACCGTTGAAAGTGCTCATCGACCATCATCAGGACCCGGACGATTTCGCCGATGCGTCCTTCTCCGATATCAGTGCAAGTAGCACCTGTCAGATGGTCTACGATATCGTGAAGGGCCTGGGTCTGTCCGGATCCATAGGGTCTGATGCGGCTACGTGTTTGTACACCGGTCTGGTTACGGATTCGGGTTCGTTCCGGTATCGGAGCACCACTCCGCATACCATGCGCGTGGCGGCCGATCTGATGGAACGTGGTGTGGACATCGATCATGTCCATGGTGCCATCATGGACACCAATTCCGAGGACCGCTTGAAGTTGTTGGGCTACACCTTGAGTGAAGGGATGACGGTCCATCATGAACTGTGTACAGCGGTTCTTGCCTTGAGCAAAGAGCAACTGGCGCGCTTCAATTTCCAAGCCGGGGACACGGAGGGCTTCGTGAACTATGGTCTGTCGATCATGGGTATGCGTCTCTCCGCCTTTTTCGTTGAGCGCCCCGATCTGGTGAAGATCAGTTTGCGATCAAAGGGTGATCTGCCTGTGGATCGATTCCTGAAGGAACATTTCAATGGCGGCGGTCATGCGAACGCGGCCGGTGGTCGCTCGGAGCTTTCTTTGCAGGCCACGGTGGACCGTTTCATGGCTTTGTTGCCAGCTTTCCTCGACGCCCATCCGGTATGAAGCTCGGGAGCACGTGCGCGTTGGTCTTGTTCATGGCCTGTGGTGGCGATGGTCGGGTCCCTGTTCGCCACGTCGAGGTCCCTTCGGAGGAGGATCTGGTGAAGGAGAACCGCGACGCGGTCAAGTTGGAACAACGCGACATCGACCTCTTTGCAGAGCGCTCGGGTTTGCCGTTGATACCTACCGGCACCGGGGTCCGCTATCATCTGTATCGTGATGTTACCGGTGATCGGGCACGGCCGGACCAATGGGCCAAGGTGAACTACCGATTGGAGTTGATCAATGGCGACTCCGCCTATGCCAGCGAACCGGGCCATCCCGAGTCCTTCGTGATCGAGATGGACAATGTGGAGAGTGGTTTGCACGAGGCGATCCAATTGCTGAGCCCTGGTGATAGCGCGCTCTTTGTGATCCCTTCATACCGTGCGCATGGCTTGATCGGAGATCAGGACCGGATCCCCATGCGCAGCACGTTGGTGTATCGCGTCGGACTGGTTGCCGTGTCGAATACCCGATGATCCGTCCTGCGATCCTCTTGTTCTGGACGTTGGCCCTGGTGGCCTGTTCGAGTTCGCCCTATGAGGGTTTCAAACGTGTTGGTGAGGATATGCACCTCCGCTATCATGTTCTGGGTGATGGGGACCGGTTGCCACACGATAGCGACCGTGTTCGCGTACGCATTCGTGCAGGTAGACCCGGAGGCGATGCCGGGGAACTGTTCAGTACTGAGGAAACGTACGAGGTCAGAGCGTTGAGGAACGGAGCATTCCTTCCCATATTGGCACGGATCCATGAAGGTGATAGCATGAGCCTGATCGCACCCGCACGGACTTGGCCTTGGACAGCGCTCACTGACGGTGAAGGTGTGCATGTTCCGGACACCGGAATGGTGCAAATGGAGATCTCTCTTCTCGCTATTCGTACGACTTCCATGCTGCACGCGGAGGAAGAACGAACGCGAAGGAACGACCCCATGGGGTTCGAGAGCAAGTTGCTCCAGGCCTATGTGGCATCGAACGGAATCGGTTACGAACGATGGGGTACCAGCGGAATGTACTATCGGATCAGCGGGGAAATGTCGGATACGTCGAAGGTCCGCCTTGGGGATCAGGTCACGATCGCATACAAAGGCCGCCGTATCGAGGATGGGGTCCTCTTCGATGATACCGACCGCAACGGTGTTGAGTTCACGTTCCGTTTCGGCGAAAAGGACCAAGTGATCCAGGGGCTGGAGGTCGCCGTGCATCTTTTACGCGAAGGGCAACAAGGCACTTTCCTGTTCCCTTCGGAGATGGCATTCGGGTCGAAGGGCGTACCGTCCTTGCTTGATCCATACATGCCCGTGGAGTACACCGTTCGACTCGTGAAGGTGGACCGAACAGGTTCCTAAGGCTATCAATCGTTCCTGCCGAGAATGTATACCGCAGGCCGTTTCCCCAGTTCGGTCCCGCTCTTTTTCCATTGAGCGATCGTTCGGGTCCTGATACTTCCGCCAGGCTGCGTCAGGTCGATGGCAATGGTCAACAGCGTGTTCCCTGCGCATGTGGCAAGGAGGTCTGCGAGCAAAGCATCGTTCCTGTAAGGGGTCTCAATGAACAATTGGGCGCCACTCGTGCGTTGCGCTTCCAATTCCAGCCGTCGGATCGCGTTCTTGCGCTCCGGCGGCTTTACCGGCAGGTAGCCATGGAATGTGAATTGCTGTCCGTTAAGACCCGATGCGGCCAATGCAAGGAAGAGCGAGCTGGGCCCGGTAAGGGGGATCACTTCGACCCCCGACTGATGTGCGGCCAGCACCAATCTTGCCCCGGGGTCAGCGATGCCCGGCATTCCGGCCTCGCTCAATAAGGCTGCGTCACGTCCATTCGCCATCAGTTTCAACAGCTCGCGAGCGTCATGATCGGAGGTGTTCTTGTCCAAGCGATGCATCTCCAAGCTCGGTAGACCGATCTCAGGGACCATGCGTCGCAGCATTCGACGTGCCGTCTTTTCGTTCTCGGTGAAGAACAGGGTGATCCGTTCCACTACCGCGATGTTCTGGGGAGGGATCTGTTCCACACTTCCATGTTCACCCAGCCAGACCGGCAACAGGTGGAGTTTGCCGTGGACCTCAGCTTCGGACATCGGCCAGTAGGTTCCGGCAGGCCATGGTCAGCATGTCGAAGACTTCCACGAATCCTTCATCACCTCCGAAGTACGGGTCCGGCACCTCGCGCATGCGATGATCGGGTGCGTGGTCCATCATCAGGCGAGCCTTCCTGGCCAGTTCCAAGTTCGGTGCGATCGCTTTCATATTCCTGAGATTGCTCTCGTCCATGGCCAAAAGCAGGTCGAATTCCTCGAAGTCGGATGGGCGGAGCTGTCGGCCGCGAAGGTCCGAGATGTCGATGTGCCTTTCCATCATGGTACGTTGCGCGCGGAGGTCAGGAGCTTCGCCGACATGGTAGTCGCTGGTTCCTGCGGAGTCGGTTTCCCAGGACAAACCTTCCTTGCCGATCATGTCGCGCAGGATGCCTTCGGCCATGGGGGAGCGGCAAATGTTCCCGAGGCATACGAGGAGGATCTTCATGCTGCGAAGATCATCAATGAAAAAGGCCCCCGGTATCCCGAGGGCCTTTTCTTGGGGCTTGCATGATCAGTGGATGCTAAGCTTCTTCTCGAGGTCCTCAAGGTATCCGCGGAATTGCTTGTCCGTCTCTTGAAGGTTGTTCACCGTACGGCAGGCGTGCAACACGGTAGCGTGGTCCTTGCCACCGCAGTGCGCACCGATATTGGCCAGCGAGCTCTTGGTCATCTTCTTCGCGAAGTACATCGCGATCTGTCGGGCCTGTACCACTTCGCGTTTGCGTGTCTTGCTCTTCAGGAGTTCGATCGGTAGGTCGAAGTAATCACACACCACTTTCTGGATGTAGTCGATGCTGACCTCACGCGCCGTGTTCTTCACGAACTTGTCGATCATCTGCTTGGCGAGATCGAGCGTAACGGCCTTCTTGTTCAGCGAGCTTTGGGCGATCAGGCTGATCATGGCACCCTCCAGTTCGCGGATGTTCGTGGTGATGCTGTACGCCAGGTACTCCACTACTTCCTTGGGCAGGTCTATGCCCTCGGCATACATCTTCTTCTCAAGGATGGCGATGCGGGTCTCCAGACCCGGTGTCTGCAGATCGGCGCTCAGGCCCCACTTGAAGCGGGAGAGTAGACGCTGCTCCATGCCGGCCATTTCCACCGGGGCCTTGTCGCTGGTGATCACCAATTGCTTCCCGGCTTGGTGCAGCGCGTTGAACACGTGGAAGAACACATCCTGTGTCTTTTCCTTGCCGGCAAGGAACTGCACATCGTCGATCAACAGCACGTCCATCATTTGATAGAACTGTGTGAAGTCGCCTACCGTGTTGTTCTTCACCGCTTCGATGAACTGCTGGGTGAACTTCTCTGCCGGCACATAGAGAATGGTCTTGTCCGGGTGGTTCTTCTTGATCTCGATGCCTATTGCATGGGCCAAGTGCGTCTTGCCGAGTCCAACACCTCCGTAGATCAACAACGGATTGAAGGCGGTGCCTCCGGGTTTTTGCGCAACGGCGTACCCTGCACTGCGGCCCAATCGGTTGCAATCCCCTTCAATGAACGTATCGAAGGAATAGTTGGCATTGAGATGGCTCTCGACCTTGATCTTGCGAAGGCCGGGAATGATGAACGGGTTCTTGATGGGGCTGTTGGCCACATCGATGGGGAGCGATACTGCGGGGTTCTTCACCTCGCGTGCATGGCTCGTTGGCATCTTGACGGTATACGGGCTGGCATTCTGGAAGCCGTTCTCCATGATTATGGAGTACTCCAGACGCCCTTCATTACCCAATTCCTTTTTGATGATCTTCTTGAGGAGGCCGATGTAATGTTCCTCCAGCCATTCGTAGAAGAATTGTGAAGGCAC